>CAZUKJ010000094.1:0-6444 GCA_964620855.1 uncultured Oscillospiraceae bacterium | reverse complement strand
ATCTGGTGTTATAATATAGATGCTGTTGTGGGGCTTATTGCCCGCAAAACAGCGTTTGGGAGGTACAGTATGCTCCAGCGATTTGAGGAATTTCTGGCAGGCATCACAGTCTGCTACAAATACATCCAACGGATTAAAAATGCCGAAATGACAGAGTTCGGTTTAAAGGGCACACATGTCGCATGCCTGTTCTATCTGCACCATCACGAAGAAGGTTTGACCAGTGCACAGCTCTGCTCGCTGTGCGCCGAGGATAAGGCTACGATTTCGCGTGTTGTTGCCGATCTGCGAAGTCGTGGGTATATCACGCCGGCTTCGGGGAAAAATTACCGTGCGGCACTGCATCTGACAGAGGAAGGCCTTGCGATTGCGCAGCAGATGGACCCGGTGATCGAGGCCTGGGTCGGGATTGGCGGCGCCGGCCTGAGCGAACAGCAGCGCGCCGTCTTTTACGACACGCTGTCACTGATCGCCTCAAACCTCCGCACCAAGCTGGGCGAAACCACTGATTTTTGAAAGGGGTCATCCGTACATGAGCGTAAAATTTATCATTGACTCTGCTTCGGATATTCTGCCTGAGGAGGCCTCAGCGCTGGGCGTTACGCATATCCCACTCAAGGTGCTCTTCGGGCAGGAGGAATACGCCGATGGCGTCACCCTCTCTCACCATGCATTTTACAAAAAGCTGGCCGCCAGCAAGGATCTGCCGACCACCTGTCAGGCACCCCCGGCCGATTTTTCTTCTGCGATCGCACCGCTGATCGCAGAAGGCCACGAGATTGTGGTCATCACACTCTCCTCCAGGCTTTCCGGCACCTATCAGAGTGCCGTCATCGCCGCCGAGGAGTACCCCGGCAAAGTCTTTGTCGTCGACTCACTGAGCGCGACTATCGGCGAGCGCATTCTGCTCCAGCGCGGCATGGCCCTGGCCGAACTGGATTTGTCTGCGGCGCAGATCGCCGCGATCCTCGACGAGGAAAAATCGTGCGTGAAGGTTATGGCTATCATCGACACGCTGGAATATCTGAAAAAAGGCGGCCGCATTTCTGCTGCAACGGCATTGGCCGGATCGGTTTTGTCGATCAAGCCGGCAATCGAGGTCCGCAACGGCGAGGTCGCCATGGCAGGCAAGGCGCGCGGTGCCCGTCAGGGCTGCACGCTGCTCAGGCAGATGATCGATCAATGCGGCGGGATCAACTTCTCAAAGCCGTTTTCGCTCGTCTACTCCGGTACGAATGACAAACTGCTGCAGGATTTTATTGCCGGCCATCCCGAGCTGTGGCCCGACCAAACGGCGCTTCCGATCTGCACGCTCGGCTGCAGCATCGGTACGCATATCGGTCCCGGCGCTTACGGCATCGCCTTCTTCTCGCACTGAAGCCCAATAACGCACGACCCCGGATGGACATTGCCATCCGGGGTTGATCTTTATTTAGAATGTGCTTCAAATTCCATTGCATCTATAAAGGAGTCGGAGAACACGCGGTTGCCGGAAAGTTCCAGATATTCTACCTTCGCAGCCAGCTCGCGCAGTTCTGCACGCGCCGCATCCGAGCAAAGCGCCGCTGACGCACCGGCGCCGGCGCTGTTTCCGCAGGCAATCAGCTTGTCTGTCAGACAGGCGGGAAACAGACCAATCCTCGCAGCGCTGTCCTTGTTCAGATAGCTGCCGAAGCCTCCGGCAAGGTACAGCGCCGTCAGCTTTTCTGCCGGAAGATTCCTCTCTGTAAGCAGTGTTGCGATGCCCGCGGCGATCGCCGCTTTGGCCAGCTGCAGCTTTCGCACATCAGCTGCCGACACACTCACGCCGTTTTCCAACAGGAAGCGCACACCGCTCTCATCTTCTGCCAGATACGCCCTTGCCTCATCCGGTGCTTCCGCCGCAGGCAAAAGGCGGCCGGTTTCGTCCACTGCCCCAAGGTCAAGCATCACAGCCAGCGCATCCACGAGGCCGGAGCCGCAAATCCCCTTTGCCGGAATACCGCCAATGGTTTTACAATGCACCAAACCGTTCTCGAACCATACCTTGTCGATCGCACCATCCTGCGCCATCATGCCGCAGGAAATCTCTGCGCCCTCAAACGCCGGACCAGCTGCCGTCGCACAACTGACAATGCAGCCTTCCTGTATGAGTGCCATTTCACCGTTTGTGCCAACGTCAAGAAACAGGCAGGGTCCTTCATCGCACGACGCGCCCGACGCGAGCAGCCCGGCTGTGATATCTCCGCCGACATAGCCCGCAACACACGGCGCAAGCCATACCGTTTGCTCTGCAAACTCCTTCAAGCCATCAACCTCGCCGCCGAAAAGCTCTGCCGGCAAGAACGGCGCAACTGCAATCGACTGCGGAGAAATACCGGCAAAAAAATGCTCCATTACTGTATTGCCCGCAATGGCAAGGCGCACGACCTGTTTCGGGTCTCGTCCGGCGTGATCACACGCGCGCACAAGCAGCTTTGCGACCTGACCGCGCACCGCCGAAGCCAGTGTCGCGAGCCCATCTTCATGCTCGCTGCACCAGCTGATGCGGGAAATCACATCTGCACCGAAGCTGCGCTGCAGATTCATTTCACTCTGTGTGGACAGCCGCGCGCCGGTACGCAGATCGTGAAGATACAGCACAACCGTCGTTGTTCCAATATCCAAAGCCGCACCAAGTCCATCACGCGCCGAAACAGGGAAGGACCGCCCGCTTCCGGTTGTACAGATGACGGCCGAACCACCGTGGTCCATGTTGACCGTACACTCGCCCACAGGATAGCATCGGCAGGCAAGCCGCTTTCCGGAGGCAACCGCCTCGGCCTCGCACTCATCCGGCGCACTCACCGCGCCGTCCACCTTGACGCAGCACTTGCCGCAGCTTCCGCGGCCGCCGCACGGCGCTTCGGGTGCCAGCTGCTGACTGCGCAGCAGCTCCAGCAGGGACTGCGATCCGTCTGTCTCCACCGTAACCGGGCGCTCTCCGCCCAGAATTGTTACTTTCATACGCTCCCTCACTTGAACAGGATGCAGGCCGTATAGGTAATGGTGTTCGGCCCATAGTAATAAGGAATACCCGAAGCCTTACAGACGTCGCTGACAACAAGGCCGTAGGCCTCCATCGACGGGAATGCCAGCAGCGGAAACCGGCATGGCGCTTCCGGGTAAGAGCACGGGGTACAGCGGCGGCAGCCGCCGGCCGACATCGGCAGGCAGTCCGGGAACAATTCGCGCACACGCGGGATCAGCGCATCGAATCGTTCGGCCTGCTTTTCACCGGTTTCAAGCATCGTCTCTGCGTCGAACGGATCTTCCAGTTCCCCGGTCGACTGCACGATCACGCCAAAGGTGTACTGCGAGGCAGTCTCGGCGATCTGCGCGAGCGTGCCGCAGCCGGGCGGACAGGTCCAGGTCTTCCCGTAATGTCCGCAGCGGTCTGCAGCGCACATCTCGCGCACCTCCGGACGGAACACCAACGCATCCATATTCAGCGCCCCGGCATGAGAAAATCCGATCTCCTCGGCCAGTGCCAGAACGTCTTTCCAATCCGCCATACCGCCACCTCCTGTTGTCTGATTTCTTCCAGTGTAGCGCATTGCGCACCGTTTCTCAAGCAGTGTTCAAAATTTGTTTTTTCTGTGTTCACAAATCCGCCATATCCGGCTGATATTCTAATCACGAAGCAAGGGCTTAGTACTTTAAATGCACCAATCAATTTTTTCTTTCTCTCTTTCTTTTCATACAAAGCGGAGCTGCACAGAACGGCAGCTCCGTTTTGTATTCTTCCGCAAACTTTACAAACCGTTCACACTGCCGACACATTTACACCCTATGATAATCATAGGAAACCGAGCGTAGTTTTCTGGTTTTTCCTCTCTTATTACTTCCACTTTTTCTCTGGCCCAACACCCTGCGGCATCCTCCGCGGGGTGTTGGGCTGTTTGTACTGTGCAGGGGAAAATAACTCTTGACATTACCGGTAATTCCCCCTATGATAAAGTGTGTGCTCAAACAGTATGTATGCGAATTTTTTTGGGAGGGAACCCACTTTGAACAAGCTTCTCAGCCGCATCTTTGTGCAGGATAAAAACTGGTACAAAACGATGCTTGCGATCGCGCTGCCGGTCTCCGCGCAGTCCCTGATTACCTTTGTTGTCAACCTGATTGATACGGTCATGCTTGGCCAGGTCGGCGAAGTTGCACTTTCCGCTTCGTCGCTCGGCTCGAGCTTTTTTATGATCATCAATGTCATTGCCATGGGCATTGGCTGCGGCTCGTCGATCATCGCCGCGCAGTATTTCGGCAAGAATGAACTCGACCCGATCCGCAAGGTCGTTGCCATCTGCCTGAAGCTCTGCTTTACCATCGGCATCGTCGCGGGCGTTGTGACAATGCTGATCCCGAAGCAGATCATGACGATCTACACCTCGGATTCCGCCGTCATCGACGCCGGTGCGGAATATCTGCGTGTCCTCGCAGTTTCGTTCTGGATTTCCTGCCTGTCGAACGGTCTGACAGCGCAGCTGCGCGCAGTCAACATCGTCAAGATCTCGCTGTTTGCGTCAATCGGCTCGTGCTTTGTCAATATTTTCTTCAACTATATGTTCATCTTCGGCCACTTCGGTGCCCCGGCGATGGGTGTCGCAGGCGCTGCTCTGGGTACGGTCATTGCCCGTGCCTTTGAATTCGCCATTGTCGGCGGTTACTTCTTCTTCTTTGAGAAGCAGATCGGCTTCCGCTTCCGCCATCTGCGCGGCTGGGACCGCGGTATTATGCCTGTGTTCCTCAAGACTGCGCTGCCGGTCATCATTTCCGACCTGATCATGGTCGTCGGCCACAACCTGATCGCCATCATCATCGGCCACATCGGCACGGAAATGACGGCGGCCAACTCGATTGCCACAAACGTCAATCAGGTCATATCTCAGGTCTTCTTCGGCTTCTCGACGGCAGCTTCGGTCCTCACCGGCAATGTCATCGGTGCCGGCGACCAGGACTTCGCCTTCCAACAGGGCAAAACCTACTATGCACTCGCCATTCTCATTGGCGCCGTCGGCGGCGTCCTGCTCCTGATCCTGCGCGATCCGATCATCTCCGTGTTCGATGTCAGCGATGCGACGCTTGCCTACGCGCAGTCGATGTGCAATGTGCTGTGCTGCATCATGCCGCTTTCTCTGCTCGATCATTTGCTGACCAAAGGCATCCTGCGCGGCGGCGGCGACACGCGCTTTTTGATGATTGCCGACACGGTGTTCTCTTACTGTGTTGCGGCGCCGCTGGGTCTTCTGACCGCATTTGTGTTCCATTGTCCGGTCTGGTTGGTCTTCCTGGCGCTCAAGTCTGAGGTCTTCTGCAAGGTCGGTCTGTGCACCTGGCGTTTCTTCTCGAAGAAATGGATCCGCGACGTCACCGTGGACGCAGTATCCTGATAGATTAAAAACACAAGCCCCCGGAAGAGCTTCTTCCGGGGGCAATTTTTACAACCTCTCAGGGTGGCGGAGTAAATGCGCATCGGCGTGGCATACGCCCCAACGAATGATACATCAGAATAAGCTCGCCGCCATTATACTGTCCATTAAACAGCCGTTTGCATGGTCAGTCGCCCAACAGATACTGTACCATCCGCTCCGGCATGTCAATGAACTGCTTGGTTATTTTATAATGCGCCGTTTCTCTATAGCCGACCTTGTGTATTCCCTCCTCGGAGAATTCCAGGATATCCGCGTTGGGATATGCCATTAGGATCGGCGAGTGGGTGGCAATGATAAACTGGGAGTTGTTTTTCACCAGCTCATCGACCACCACCAGAAGCTCCATCAATCGCTGAGGGGAAAGTGCGGATTCCGGCTCGTCAAGTATGTATAGGCCGTTTCCCTCAAAGCGGTTCATGGCAAGCGCCAGAAATGCTTCTCCATGGGATTGCTCGTGGAAAGAAACACCGCCATAGCGCGCCATTGTGCTGTTTTCCTCCAGGTAGCTTGCAGTGTTATAAAAACTTTCTGCCCGGAGAAAGAAGCCATCTTTGGGTGTCACGGATTTGGAGATCGTCAGATAATCGCACAGTTCTGAATGTGTGCGCTGGGTAGTAAAGAAGAAGTCCCTGGAGCCTCCTTCGCCGTTAAATCCCATTGCAACGGCAATCGCTTCAATGAGCGTCGATTTGCCGGTTCCGTTTTCACCTACGAAGAAGGTTACCGGCTTCTCCAGCGGAAGAGTTCCGGTTTTGCTCAAATAACGAACTGCCGGGATATTGAACGGGTAATCATCCGGGTCATAGTCACCATGCAGCCGAATTCCTTTTATGTAGTTCATTTCCCATCCCCTCCATCCTCCACCTCGACAGACACATCACTGCGTCAGCAGTTTCACGATACGGCATATCGCTTCTCGCACCCGCAAAGCACCTTAGTTTAAAAGCTCCAATGAATGTATCATTCATTGGAGCTTTTGTGGTGCCGGTGACCG
>CAZUKJ010000093.1:0-6461 GCA_964620855.1 uncultured Oscillospiraceae bacterium | reverse complement strand
AAATTCCCTGCTTGTTTTATGGAAATACTTCCTTATCGGGAGTCAGCTTTTTGCAGTACTCCCTTCTTGATTATTTGCTTGTCTCTGCAATGAACAGATCGATCTGATCGGCAACCATCTGCAGGCTGGTACGCCAGAACTCCGGCTGCGTGAGATCAATGTCCGCAATCTGCGCGACATGCTCGACGGTGTCGACAGTCGTGGCTTTGAGCAGCGCACGATACTTCGGCAAAAACGCTTCGCCTTCTTCCAGATACTTTGCGTAAAGGCCGCGCGAAAACAGGCCGCCGAACGCATACGGGAAGTTGTAATAGCTCAGGTTCGGGCGGTAGTAGTGGCTCTTGCAGCACCACATATACGGGTGCAGGCAATCCGGGTCGAGTCCATCGCCGAACGCCTCTTTCTGCGCGTTGAGCATGATCTGCTCGAGATCCTCGGCAAACAGGAAGGTGTCCTTTCTGCGGCGAATGACTTCGTCTTCGAAGAGGAAGCGGGAATAGATGTCAACGATGATCTGCGTGACATCCTGAATCTGCGTCTCAATCAGGCGAATCTTCTCGCCGCCGCTCGCCTTGGAGATCGCATCATTGACAATGATCAACTCATTGAAGTTCGATGCCGTCTCCGCCACCGGCATGGTGTAGCCCGTATTGAGCGGGCGATGACTCTCGATCTGCTGACCATGGTATGCATGGCCAAGCTCATGCGCCAGCGTTGTGACCGAGCCAAATGTACCGGCAAAATTCGTCAGTATGCGGCTCTGGCCGACAAACGGCAGGTTCGCACAAAAAGCACCGCCGACCTTGCCGGCACGGGGATAAAAGTCGATCCACTCTTCGCGGAATGCGCGGTCAGCCATCTCGGCCAGATCGGGCGCGAAGGATGCGAAGTGCTCCACCAGATACGCATGCGCCTGCTCGACCGTGAAGCTCTGGCCGTCCGCGCTGCCCATCGGCGCAAGAATCTCATACCACGGCAGGCCGTTCTCATAGCCGAGCAGCTTCGCCTTGTGCTTCAGGTACTCACGGAACTTCGGCAGATACTCACGCATGGCCTGCAGCATAGCGTCAAGCGTCTCTCGCTGCATCCGGGACTGATCCAGCGTCATCTCCAGCGGATCCTGGAATCCGCGCAGCTCCGCTTCCAGGTTAACCTGCGCTTTGATGCTGTTGAGCGAATAGGCAATCGGGTCTTTGATCTTTGCGTAACAAGCCAGTTCGGCCTCGTAGGCCGACTTTCGGACCTCGGGGTCATCGCTCTCAGCCATGCCGCGGATCGCGGAAAGCGTCGTCTTGCCGTCTTTGTAATCAACCTCGACGCCGGCGGTCAGGTGCGCCATCAGATCGCTCCATGCACGGCCGCCGGAAATATTCATCCGTGCAAAGACGGCTTCCGCCTCGTCGCCGATCTTGTGCGAGACGGCCTTTTGAATCTGGTGGAAATAAAATTCGTATTCGCGGAGCAGCTCGTCGCCTGCAATCACCTCGTCGAGATTTTCAATGCGGCCGACATACTTCTCAAACATGACATTCTCTTTGGCCGTGCCTGCCATCAGCGCGTTGAGCTTTGTCGAATAACCGGCGCCCTCGGAGTCGGAGCTGTTGGCCGATTTGCGCAGGCTGAAGTAACCCATCAGGCGGCGGATCAACACCGTCAGTTCCTCATTGATTTCCATCACTGCGCGCAATTCACCGCGCGGATCGTCCATCATCAGCGAGGCGACCTTCTGCTTGTATGCTGCGGTAACCTCCTCGAGGCGCGCCATATCGGCCTGCAGCTGCGGGTCGTCAATGCCCTTGTAGAGCACATCCAGAGACCATTGCTGATACATCATTATCCCTCATTTCTTTGGTTTTCGTACGATCATCATATCATACCCTCGGCAAAAAGCAAGAAAAACGGTGGGGTATTCACTGCGTCCTCATCAGAAATCATAGCCCGATCCCTCGGACATTTGCGGCGTGAATGTCCGGAAGCAGTTCCGGACCACAGGCATAAGCCCGTGGTCCGGAATCCAAGTCTTCTTATTCGGTCTCCACCTTGCCAGCCGTTTCTTTATTGCCTGGCTTTGGGCGCAATCTCATTGTAGAGCGTAAATCCCAGAATCAGCAGGCCGCCGACTGCCTGCATGGCAGTCAGTTTCTCCTGCAGCACCGTTACGGAGATCAGCACCGCAACAAGCGGATCAATGTAACTCAGAATTGCCGCCTTCTGACCGGGCAGCTCCTTGAGCGAAGAGAAATACATGCAGTATGTCACGCCGGTGTGCACCACGCCGACAATGAGCAGGCAGACCCAGCCGGTCGTATCCAGACCGCCCAGCGACAGCCCGCCGGTCAGTGCAACATAAGGCACCAAAATGACAATGGCAGCGAGAAATTGCAGGAACGTCCGATGGATGCCCTCCACATTCTTGATAAATTTATTGAGCAGAATGACTGTTGCATAGAACCCGGCAGCACCCAGTCCAAGCAGGATGCCGACTCCATTTTGGTTTGCGCCGGAAGCATCTCCGATGCCGGTGATCATCACCAGCCCCACCGTGGACATCACAAAGCACAGCACCTGCTTTTTCGTCAGCTTTTCGCGGAACAGGAACGGACTCACCACAGTCACGATGACCGGGGCAAAATAATAGCTGAGCGTCGCAATGGAAACGGTGGTATACTTATACGCCTCGAACAGCAGAATCCAGTTGATCCCCATCGCCATGCCGGAAATCAGCAGCAAGGGAACTTCTTTTTTTATCTTGGAAAACGGAATTTTCTGCTTGGTGAGAAGCAGGAAGCCGCCAATGAGAACTGCCGCCAGAATGGCGCGGCAAAGCGCAAGCGCTCCCGACGAGATTGAAATTCTCCTTACAAACGGCGCGAGCGTGCCAAAGATCGCCATGGAGGCAATCAGCATCCATTTTGCACCTTTCTCCCGACCCATATGCGTCCCTCCTGGATTCAGGAATTGATTGGTTTATGATACGACAGATCCTGCGGCCTGTCAACTGCAGCGGGATCAACTCCGGTCCGGGCAACAGGAATTCCGGCAGTCCAGGATCGTTCCGCTGCAATACTCGCCTTATCCCTGCACGCGGGCCATGATCTCGGCCATCGACACCGGCGTGAAGTTCAGCCGCTCGGCGCTGACGCAGAAATGGTGCGCGCTGCAGTCGCGGTAGATCGGGCTGGCATGCACATGGCCAAACAGATTGGCATAGGGCATATTCTCATTGACATAAACCGGCTCGTGAGAGAGCAGCCAGAAGCCCTGATAGAGCACAGGCAGATCATACACTTCCTGAAATCCGGCATCCCGGTAGTACTGATTACTGCCCGTATCGTGATTTCCCTTTACCAGATACTTTGTGCCGTTGAGTGCGCAAAGTATTTCCTCCTCGCGTCCGTCTGCGCCGAAATCCCCAAGCAGATAAACCGAATCCTCATTGGAAACGACGTCATTCCAGCGCCGGATCATAGCGTCGTTCATTTCCGACACATCGGCAAACGGGCGGTTTTCATAGCGCAAAATGGCTTCGCTGTCAAAATGTGTGTCTGCGATAAAAAATACACTTGGCATGGTCCTATTTCCCCGCTTTCAATGTCGCTGTCGCACCCCAGTTTCCCAGTACCTCAACTTCAGAAAATCCGGCGGCGTGCAGCGCTTCAATTTCGTGGGCAACCGTCAGCGGCGTGTCATAATGATACAATTCCTCATCACATATTCCCTGCCGCTGCTTCAGATCGTGCAGTTGCTGCCGATGCAGCTGTTCTTCTTCGTCCGTCAAAGAGAAGTAATCCGTCAGGACAAAGAAGCCACCGTCTTTGAGCGCCTTGCGAAGTTTGGTATAAAGCGGAATTTTCTCTTCCTTTGTAAAATGGTGCAGCGACTCTACCGACACCGCAGCGTCAAAGGCCGATTCGGCAAACGGGATGTCAAAGTACGACCCCTGAATCAGCGTCAGCTCCTGATCAAGAAATTTCGTTTTTAATGCTCCCAGCATTGCCGGCGCAAGGTCAATGCCGGTAACTTTGGCCGTTGGATTCCGGCGGAAATATTCCTCCAGTTCCAGCCCCGTGCCGCAGCCCAGGTCCAGAACACACGCGCCCGGCCGCGAGGGCAGGCACAGCGCGGTAAACGGGTAAAACTCCTGTGCGCCGGCAATGCAAGTCAGCTGGTGCTCATCATATCCGTCCAGCCGGTTATCAAAAAACTCACCCATTTTTTCAAGCATACTCTGCCCCCCTTTCAGCTCATAGATCGGATTTTCGTTCATTATAGCACAGATTATATAAAAGGGCAGGTGCTTTTGCAAAAAGGATTCGGTTCATTAACACGAACGCCCACACCGGATCGGTGTGGGCGTTCGTGCCAATTTTGGTCTTTACAGCACCGTTACCTGCAAATCCCTGCGCGGCACAATTCGCTGATATTTGACATCTGTGTAACCAACGACCATGCAGGATACCACTTTATGGCCTTTTGGCAGCTGCAGCAGCTTTCTGAGTTTTCTGCTCAATTTCGTGCAGACTGCAAAGAACCCGCTGTAGAGCACGCCCAATCCCAGATTATACGCCATCAGTTCCATATAGGAGCTTGCAAGCCCGGCATTGATGCTGCTCTTACTGGAGACCACAATCACCACCGGCGCACCTTTGAAAAAGAAATCCTCGGGAATTTCGACTCTTTTCAAAAGATCAATAAAGGGCGCTCCGAGCTTCTTGCCTGTTCGGAACAGTTTTACACACATCGCCTCTGCTTCGCGCTGCCTGCTTCCTAAAATGGTGAATGCTACATTCTGCGCATTGGATCCTGTCGGGCAGTAGCGACCGGCTTCCAGAATTTTATGCAGTTTTTCCTCTTCGACCGGCTGCATCGTAAAGCGACGAATGGATCTTCTGCTCTTCATGGCAGACAGGAACTGATCACTGTCAAACTCCGTCATCGAAACAACCGGTTCATCCACACAATCATAGCCTGCTATTTTGACCGCATTCATCGGACAGACCGCAAAGCAATGCCCGCATTCGATGCAGCCGCTTTCCACCGCCTTCGCTTTGTTGTTTTCAAGATACAGATGTGCATTCGGACAATCTTTTACGCACAAACCGCAGCCGACACACATTTTTTCGTCAATGATGATCGGATTCATAACACGCACCTCATTCAATCGAAGTTAACTACAGTATATCATAACCATCAAAAAATAACAGGGGGCTTATTTGGGTGCTCGTAAAACAGTTAACGGGGTGTATCGGTACAGATACGCTCCGTTTCTTATGCCAGTATATCGTGTAACAGGTGCAGACACTTGGCTCTCCCTTTGGGAGAGCTGTCACCGCAGGTGACTGAGAGGGCCTTGCAGCCGGTTTTGAATGGTAAGGTCATTGGTTTCCCTCTCCGTCCTCGCTGCGCTCGGCCACCTCTCCCAAAGGGAGAGGCAAGGGATGCTCGCACGATACACCAACAGGTGTATCGAAGTGCGCCCTTGCATCTGTTAGACAGATAGAGCACAAAGACAGAGTTCGACAGAAATCTGTCCTTTCTTTTTGGACTCCATGCCGTAAGGGTGATTTGACATGCTCGGGCGAAGTAAATTTGCCCGGCCAAATTTGCTGTGCTCATTTTTTTAAAAAACATGTTTTTTTGAGTCTGCGTGTAGTATAATCAACTTGCAAAAACACTGTAATTCCTTTCTGCCAACAAAAAGAATGTTGTAAAGCGAAGACAATGCTCTGTTGATGCAAACCGGACGGACTTTAAACGGTATGATTTTGAACTTGATCCAAGGAGGAACACGGATGAAAAAACGAATGTTCAGTATGCTTTTGGCCATCATCATGGTGCTGAGTCTGCTGCCCGGCGTGACACCCCACGCCCATGCAGCGGAAGTTACGGAGCACACCTGTGAAAGCGGTACTTATCACACCGATGCGTGGTATCACTATCTCGTGTGTGATATGTGCGGATCCGCCGGCGCAGGTTCCCTCCACGAGGACAGCAATTCCGACTGCTTCTGCGACGAGTGCGGGTATCCCATACACCAGAGCGACACGCTGACGGATCAAGGGGACGGGACTCATACGGGCTACTGTAGCCAGTGCGAGGAAACCGTGGCGCTGGCGTATGTGTTTGATGAGGATGAACTTACTTCGGATGATCATTGGTTTGTCTGTGATTGCAGCGCGAAGAACGAGGAGGCTGTCCACACCAGCATCGCCACCTACGACCTCTGGGTCGGCGGCAAGCAGGTGACGAGCCAGAACGCCGCCAATGTATTTGACGACGGCACGGCCAGCTACGACCCCGAAAGCAACACCCTGATTCTCACTGACTACAACTATACCGGCGCAGGGTATTCGTGGGAGGATGACGACGGAAAGTACGCCGCCGCCATCTACTACGGTGGCAGCGGCACGCTGACCCTTGATCTCTATGGGACAAGTATCGTCACCCATGAGAGCGATACC
>CAZUKJ010000092.1:3200-6587 GCA_964620855.1 uncultured Oscillospiraceae bacterium | reverse complement strand
GACAAAAACGAGCCGCAAGCCATCGAAACGATGACTTGCGGCTTGTTTGTTTTTTTGGAAGGATTCCTGCCCTTATGGGACGGAGCCCTTGCTGATGCAGGTTTGCGGGATCAGATGTTCATCGCAGTGCCGTAGACATTGCGGTTGGTAGTCTGAATGGTGCCCGGCTTCTTGCAGTCGCCGATCATGAAGAACTGCTTGGCGGAGCCGTAGAAGCTCAGCGCCTCGTCGGTCTTCGAGCGCATACCAACGGACAGAACGACGGAGTCGGCCGGGATCTCGTGATCAACACCCTCAGCGTCGGTGTAGGTGACGTGATCGGCGGTGATCTCCTTGGCAGTGGCGTTCAGAACGAAGCTGAAGCCCTCGGTACGCTCCCAGGCAGCCTGGAACATCGAGCGGTAGTGGATCTTGGTGCAGTCAGCAGCCAGGGTGTCACGCATCTCGATGCAGGTGACCTTGCGGCCCTGCTGAGCGAGGAACATACCGGTCTCGACGCCGACCTCGCCGCCGCCGATGACGACAACGTTCTGGCCGATCTTCTCGGAGTTCATGATGGCGTCGGTAGCGACGGTGACGTTTGCGCCGTCCGCACCCGGGATGCCCGGAATGATCGGCTGCGCGCCGACTGCGGCAACGACGACGTCATACAGGCCGTCGATCATTTCTGCGGTAACGCAGGTGTTGAGCATGACGTTGATGCCCTTCTTGTAGACCTGCTTGATCAGGTAATCCTTGTAGTCCTTGAGGGTCCACTTGAAGTCGATGTAGTCGGAGTGACGGATCGCGCCGCCCAGCTCGGCTTCCTTTTCATAGATGGTGACCTTGTGGCCGCGATCAGCCAGGTACATGGCCATACGCATGCCGCCCGGGCCGCCGCCGATGATGGCAACCGTCTTGACTTCGGTCGGCTCGGTGTAGAGGTACTTGCTGACAGCCTCGAGACCGAACTTCGGGTTGACGGAGCAGGTGGTGGTCAGAACGTCGCGCTCGCCGCGGCCGTGGCACTTGTTGCAGCGCAGGCACGGGATGAGCTCGTCCGCCTTGTCGGCGTAGAGCAGGTCGCCGTAGTCCGGGTTGCAGATCCAGGCGCGCGCCATGGCGATGAGGTCGACCTTACCGTCGGCAATGGCCTTGTCGGCGATCTCCGGATGGAAGTAGCCGCCGACGTTGCTGACGACCATGTCCAGACCGGCGGCCTTGATCTTGGCGGCCATGTCGAGGAACGGGGTCTTCTCGAGCTCGAAGGGGATCGGATGGTTCGGGTCGCCCTCGGCGGAGCGGACCTGAACGATATCGACGTACTTTTCGGCCATTCTGAGGAACTCGATGCCTTCGTCGAGGTCGTAGCCGCCCTCGATCTCCTCGCCGGAGAACTGGATCTCGATGAGCATATCGTTGCCGGCTGCCTTGCGGACTTCCTCGAGGACCATCAGCGCGAAGCGGGCGCGGTTCTCCAGGCAGCCGCCGAACTCGTCGGTACGACGGTTGACCAGCGGGGAGAGGAGCTGGCCGGGCAGCTGGGCACGGTAGCTCATATGGATGGTGACGGCGTCGAAGCCGAGGCGCTTGTAGAGCGCGGTCTGCTGGCCGTAGGACTTGGCAACCTTGACAAGCGTCTCAGCGGAGAGCGTGTCGTCGATGGAGGCGTCGCCCATTGCGTTCTTACCGCCGGCACCGGCACAAGCAGCGTTGACAATTTCCACTTCACCATTCTCGTTCTCGTAATAGTAGTTACGGGTGGCGGTGAACAGGGAGCCGGAGACGAGCGTGTTGACCGCGTGCATGCCCTCGATCATCTGGATGAGGTAGTTCTGGCACTGGGCATTGTGGATGTCGAAATCCGGGAAGTGCGGCATGTCGAGCGTATCCGGGAACGGCGGCATGTTGATGTTGTCATCCATACCGGCGAAGGTGATGAACGCGGCGCCGGTGCGGGCGCGGCCCATGAAGTGGTTGAGCGTCGGATCAGCCGGATATTTTTCCGGGCCCTGCGAGAAGTGCGGCAGGGAGTTGGACGACTGCATTCTGTTCTTCAGAACGAACTTGCCGATCTTGATCGGGGAAAGTAAGTGCGGATAAGGCGTGTTCATGGGGATTGACCTCCTTATAAATATGCGTGGTGGATAGTATACAAAATGATTATAGTCTTTTTTTTCACAATGCGCAATTCTCATTACGCATAAATAGTAGGCAAATAATTCGTTCAGAAACACAAATAAAAAGGAAAAGGTTGACGGAAAGAACGGTGCAGTTTAGAATCAAAGTGTCTTCTCTTGCGCATCAGCGCCGGGAGTTTGTTTCGGCAGTTTGCCGGAGCGGAGACCAAATTACAAAAGAGAGGTAACATGATGGAAAAATTTTTTAAGCTCTCTGAGCGCGGAACAACGGTTCGCACGGAAATCATTGCCGGCCTGACCACGTTTATGGCAATGGCGTACATTCTCATGGTCAACCCGGGTATGTTCTCTGACCTCGGCACGGTCTCTTTTGGCGCGATCTACATTGCCACGGCGCTCTCTGCCGTCGTTGGTACGATCCTGATCGGCCTGCTGGCCAATCTGCCGCTGGCACAGGCGTCCGGCATGGGCTTGAATGCTTTCTTTGTCTACACGGTCTGCTTTGGCCTCGGCTTCAGCTATGCCAATGCGCTGATCTTTGTTTTGTTTGACGGCCTGCTGTTCGTCCTGCTCACGGTGACCGGCCTGCGCAAGCTGATCTTCGGTGCGGTTCCGGCCGCGGTCAAGACTGCCATCTCCGCCGGCATCGGCCTGTTCATCGCATTTCTCGGCATGCAGAATGCGGGTCTTGTCGTCCCCGACTCGTCAACGGGCGTTACGCTGGCTTCGTTCAACCTGCTCGGCTCTGCAACATGGGCCAGCATTATGCCGATGCTTGTGACTCTCGCGGCACTCATCGCCATTGCGGTCATGTCCAAGAAGGGCGTCAAGGGCGCAATTCTGTGGAGCATGCTCGGCGGTGCCGCGCTGTACTATCTGCTCGGCCTCACCATCCCCGGCTTCTATGACGGCCTGCTTGACGGCGTGTCGCTCAATCCGTTTGCTGCGTTTGCTGCGTTTGGCACCGAGGCGCTCGGCAAGGTCTTCACAGAGGGCTTTGATTTCTCCGCATATCTGGCGGTGGAAGGCCATTCCGTCGGAGGCCTGATTATTGCGTTCTGCACCACCACGCTGGCGTTCTGCATGGTTGATATGTTTGATACGATGGGCACGCTCTACGGCGCCTGCCGCGGCGGCAACCTGCTCGTGAAGAATGAGAAGGGTGAAGACGAGGTCCCGAATATGGACAAAGCCATGCTCGCCGACGCGATCGCCACCTGCACCGGCGCGATCTGCGGCACCTCCACCGTCACCACATTCGTTGAGG
>CAZUKJ010000092.1:0-3190 GCA_964620855.1 uncultured Oscillospiraceae bacterium | reverse complement strand
GTCTTCCGGCGTCGCTGCGGGCGGCCGCACAGGTCTGGCTGCGATGGTTACCGGCGCGCTGTTCTTCATCGCCATGTTCCTGTCCCCGATCGCTGCGCTGATCCCGTCTTGCGCGTACTCTGCCGCACTGATCTACGTCGGCATTCTGATGATGGGCGGCGTGAAGGATATCGAGTGGGACGACCCGGCTGTTGCGCTGCCGTCGTTTTTGACGATCACGATGATGCCGTTCACCTACAACATTTCCTACGGCATTGCGTTTGGCCTGATTTCCTATATTGCCGTCAAGGTGTGTACGGGCAAGGCCAAGGAAGTCTCCCTCGGTACATGGGTGATTGCGATCCTCTTTGCCGTGATGTTCTTCCTCACCCATTAAAGTGATAAAAATTGCCCCGGAGCAGCGGCTCCGGGGCAATTTTTATTGAGGAGAGACTGTCGATGGAAGCGAATGTGGTATCCCGAGACGGTGTTCGGCATTGGCGCGGTTTGATGAACCGTTTACAATTTCCCCGCCTGACGCAGCGGGAGCTGGACGAAAAAGGTGTTTACGCCGTATTCACTCTCGGCCCAGATCTTGCCGCCGTGTTCGGTGGTGATGCGTTCGGCAATCGACAGACCGAGGCCATAGCTGTGGTTCATGGTGCGCGCCTTGTCAATGCGGTAGAAGCGGCGGAAGATGTTTTTCAAATCCTCGCGGGAGATCTCATCTCCGCAGCCTGCGACCGTCAGAAGCGCATGGCGTTCCTGACGCACCAGACCGACCTGTACAGGCCCGTTGGAGGTAGAGTATTTGAGTGCGTTGTCGAGCAGGATCTCCACAACCTGACGCAGATGCTGCTCGCTGCCCTGTACACACAGCTCCGGTGTGATGATTGTCTGAAGCATCAGGTCTTTTTCGTAGAACATGGGCTCAAACGGCAGCGTGCAGTCGGAGACCAGATCGGAGAGGTCGACCGGAGCAAAGCAGGTTCGGACCGCGCCGTTGTCAACGCGCGCCAGTTCCAGAAGACCCTCGACCAGACCGCGCATCTGGTGCGCCATTGAGAGGATCGACCCGGAAAACTGCATCCGCGCGTCTTCGTCGCAATCGGGATCCTGCAGCAGCTCTGCGTTGGTCAGGATGACGGTCAGGGGCGTTTTCAGTTCGTGCGACGCATCGGCAACAAACTGCTGCTGCTGACGCCATGCCGTATCAACCGGCCGGGTAGACCAACGCGCAAGCAGAACGCTCAACACACAGAAAACAGCCAGAGCGAGAATTCCGATGAAGATGCAGGTTTGGACCAGACTGCGCATCGTTGTGATCTCGCTGGTCATATCGAGAAAGACCAGATTGGTGACCGGGCCGGCCTGAACATAACAAAAGCGAAGGCTATAGTCCTTCAGCGTACCGTTCTGCTCGCCGGTGTCATCGGCGGCGCGAATAATCTCACGAAGATACGCTTCATCCTCTTCGGTGATTTCCAGACCACCGCCGCTGACCGCGTACATATCGCCCTCCTGGTCAATCTGCACGAGGATATACGGGTGACGGATGGCTTTCGGCTCAGTATTCGATTCCTGCCGATCCGGCAGCTTCTGCTGCGGCGTGGCGGCGACTGCCTGCATTGCCTGCATACTTTCCGTCTCCAGACCGCGGGCGGTAAAGAAACAGACCATCCCGAAGATCACGCACAGCATCAGCGTAACGAGAACCATATTGATGATGATAAACTTCAATCGGAGTTGTTTTAACATTCCTCCGTCACCTCCAGATGATAGCCGAGCCGCCGCACCGCATTGATCCGCAGGTTGGAGCCGATACTTTGCAGCTTCTTGCGCAGGAAGCCGACATAGACTTCCACATGATTTTCCACGGCGTTGGACTCATAGCCCCAGACGCGCGCAAGGATGACCTCTTTGGAGAGATTGTTGCCTTTGGCCTGCAGGAGCATCCGCATGACATTGAATTCACGCGCAGACAGCCGCACGGATTTCCCGCCGCACACGAGCATGCACGAGGCCAGATCAAGCGCAGTGTTGCCAAAAGACAGCTCGTCGACCTCTGAGCCCTGACGGCGCAGCAGCGCGTTGATGCAGGCGAGCAGCTCGCGCGAATCAAACGGCTTGGTCAGGTAGTAGTCCGCACCGGCGTTAAGACCTTCAATGCGGTCTTCAACGCCGGATTTTGCCGTCAGCATCAAAATGGGCGTGGTGCAGCGGCTTGCGCGTACCCGCCGGGCAACGGCATAACCGTCGAGCTTCGGCATCATCACGTCGAGGATCAGCAGGTCATAGACACCCAGCTCGGCGTACTCGGCGCCGGTTTCGCCATCGGAGACGACCTCCACCTCAAAGCCCTTGTGTTCAAGCAGCGCCCGAAGCGACTCCGCCAGCAATTTTTC
This sequence comes from uncultured Oscillospiraceae bacterium, assembly GCA_964620855.1. GTDB lineage: Bacteria > Bacillota > Clostridia > Oscillospirales > Oscillospiraceae > CAKTOF01. Next base: position 806 of record CAZUKJ010000092.1, on the reverse strand, counting down.
ATCCTCAATGACAAGGATTTTCATACTATCCACCTCATTATCTGAGTTCTTTACCATTATAATAGATCATATGCCTGAAACGAAGCTTAAAAAACGGGAGAACATGATCCGGTTACATTTTTTTCGTAATTTTTCAGGACGGATTCAGTATGACGGTGTAAAATGCAACTGAAAATCGAAAGGAGTGAGCCAACTGGACTACCGCCATGAGTGGAAGATCGAGCTCAACTGCGAGATCCGTCTCAAGAGCGACAACACCGATTTTATCAATGCGCTGACGGATATGGTCGGCGTCCAGAGCGCCGTGCTTGTCAGCTATAACGGCGACTACCTGGGCAGCTCCGATGTGATGCTGCAGTATACCGACGACGATCCGGACAGCTATTTTAACATCTTCGACAGCGCCAAGACCGAGGTGTCAACGGCCGATCAGACGCGTCTGATCGAATCGCTGAAGACACTTTCCGAATTCGATGCCTCGGCGGTGGATGTCGAGTCGGTCATCCGCTACTTCGCTGTGCACAACTTCGTAGTCAACGGCGACGGCACGCGGCCGATCATCGACTGGATCTACGCAAGTGAGGAGTATACCGAGCTCTATCACGACTGCTTCTCCGAATTTCTCGAACAGTTTGACCTGACGGCTATGATCGGGGAAACGGCGGCGCTTATCGCGCCGTATACGGATGCGGGGCAGGCGGCCGACAGCACCGCGCTGATCGACGCCTCCGGCATCGTGATCTCCGATATGGGATCGATGAATGTCGACGGGATGATGGGCGGCGCAAACGACCCGGGCCAGATGG
>CAZUKJ010000091.1:0-6589 GCA_964620855.1 uncultured Oscillospiraceae bacterium | reverse complement strand
GCGCCGTGGCAATCCGTTCTCCCTTCGTCCTCCACCGCGCCGCCAACCGCGCCGGTAGGGGCGATCTGCGATCGCCCGCCTGCTCCCGATCCCGCACCGCGCCCCATCGTCCTCGCATCCCGCTCTCAAATCTGTCATTGCGAGGCGCGAAGCGCCGTGGCAATCCGTTCTCCCTTCGTCCTCCACCGCGCCGCCAACCGTGCCGGCAGGGGCGACCTTCGATCTCCTGCCTGCCACCGATCCCGCACCGCAGAATTTCACGCACACCACACAATAGAAACTACCGCGTGACTTTTCCCGCATCATCGAGTATACTATATCAATACTGTTCAGTTCTCACGGAGGGATTCCCATGTCGGATCACTTGCACCCCGCGTTTTCGCCCAACGAGCTTGGCGCCATCAGCGCGCTGGGTCTGGCACACGTCGGCGACGCGGTCTATGAATTGCTTGTGCGCACCTGGCTTTGTTCGCACGGGTTCGCCACACCGGACAAGCTCCATCAGCAGACGATCAAGCGCGTCAGCGCCCCGGCGCAGGCACAGGCGCTCGACCGGATCTTGCCGCAGCTGACCGCAGACGAGGCGGCCGCTTACAAGCGCGGCCGCAACGCGCATGTCCACGCTGTGCCGAAAAATGCGACGCACGAACAATACGGGAAGGCCACCGGCCTTGAAGCCCTGTTCGGCACGCTGTACCTGTCCGGCCAAACCGACCGGATCTGTCAGCTGTTCGATCTCATCTCGGAGGGATACTAATGCCGTTTGACGCTGTATTTCTGCGGGCAGTCACGCAGGAGCTGTCCGATCGCGCCGTCGGCGCAAAGATCGACAAGGTGCAGCAGCCGTCGCGCGATACCATCGTGCTGCAGCTGCGCAGCCGCACCTGCTCCGAGCGGCTGCTGATCACCGTCGGTGCGAGCCATGCCCGCATCCATTTCACGCAGACCTCACCCGAAAATCCTGCGCAGCCGCCGATGTTCTGCATGCTGCTGCGCAAGCATCTGGTCGGCGGGCGGATTCTCTCGATTCACCAGCCCCCGATGGAGCGCATGGTCGACATCACCCTGGAATGTACCGATGAGATGGGCGAGCGCTCGCAAAAGCACCTGATCGCCGAGCTGATGGGCCGCAATTCCAACCTGATCCTGCTTGGGCCGGACGGCCGCATCATCGACTGTCTGCGCCGGGTCGACTATGAAATGTCCCAAAAGCGGCAGGTGCTTCCCGGATTGTTCTACCATCTGCCCCCGGCGCAGGAGAAGCACGACCCGACTGCCGCGGACGAGCAGCTGCTCGCGCAGCTGCTCCCGCCTGCTTCCCGTCACCAAACGGCCGACGAATGGCTGCTGCAGACCTTTTCCGGACTGCCGCCCATCCTCTGCCGTGAGCTTGTTCACCGCTTCTGCGGCACGACCGATCCCGATCTTGGCGCGTGGGATGCGACGATGCGCAGCGCCTTCTGCGCGCATCTGTCAGACGCCTTTGCCAAAATCGCAGAGGGACAGTTTACGCCGCAGCTTCTCGTGCGCGACGGCCGCCCGACCGACTACACCTATCTGGAGATCCGGCAGTACGGCCAACTCATGGAGTGCCGTGCGTGTTCGAGCTTCTCGGCGCTGCTGGATGAATTTTACGCTGCGCGCGACCACGCCGACCGGATGAAGCAGAAGAGCCAGACAATCGTTAAGACGGTCACCTCCCTGCGCGAGCGCACCGCGCGGAAGCTGGCCAACCAGCGCAAAGAGCTTGCCGCAACCAAAGACCGCGAGCGGCTGCGCCAGCTCGGCGACATCGTCACCGCCAACCTGCACCGCATCACCCGTGGCCAGCTTCGTCTGACCGCCGAGGACTTCTACGATCCCGAGATGCGCGAGATCGAGATTCCCCTTTCTCCGACGATCTCTCCGCAGCAAAACGCGGCAAAGTTCTATAAGGATTACACCCGCGCGAAAAACGCGGAGAAATACCTGACCGAGCAGATCACCCGCGGCGAAACGGAGCTGGACTATCTTTCCAGCGTGCTCGATGCGCTCGGCCGCGCCGAATCTGACCGCGACCTGGCCGAGATCCGGCAGGAGCTGATCTCCGGCGGCTATCTGCGCGATCAGAGCAGGAAGAAAGGCATGAAGCTGCCGCCGTCGAAGCCGATGGAGTTTCGCTCAAGCGAGGGCTTTTTGATCCTTGTCGGCCGCAACAACCGCCAAAACGATACGCTCACGCTCAAGACCGCGCAGCGCAGCGATATCTGGCTGCACACGCAGAAGATCCACGGCAGTCATGTGATCATCGTGTGCGAGGGCCGCACCCCGGGCGACCGGACGGTGACGGAAGCCGCCATGCTGGCCGCGTGGTTTTCTCAGGCCAGAGACGGGCAGAATGTGCCGGTCGACTATACGCCGGTGCGCTTTGTGAAAAAGCCGGCCGGCGCCAAGCCCGGCATGGTGGTTTACACGACCTGCTCCACCGCCTATGTCACACCCGACGCCAAACTGGCCGACCAGCTCCGCATCAAATAAATAAAACAAGGGAGTGCTGCAAAGCAGCACTCCCTTTTGTTACGGGATCATGATATTCACAGCGTGATGCATGTTTTCCACCGTCGCTTGACGAACCGTTCCGCCGTATTCGCCGTCGAGCGTCCAGGGTACGTCCTCAAAGAATTCAAACGAAACCTTATCCGTTTTGAAATAATAGAAATACTCGCTGGAGAAGTCCTGCCGCAGGACAGCGCTGAGCATCGCGCTGAAGTCGGTCAGATTCTTGACCTTGCGGACGAGCATAAACTCCGACAGGCCGTCGTCGAGCTGGACGTCCGTTTTTTCCTTGAGCTTAAAGCCGCCGACGCTGGTGGCGTTGAGCACCATACCCAGAATCGCCTCGTCTTCAAAGCTTCCGCCGCTGTGCGTCACGCGCACCCGGTACGGCCGGATCTCCGACAAGCTGCGAACGCCCTCGAGAATATACGCGGCGCGGCCGAGCGCCTGCTTCTGGCTCTGCGGCGTCGCATACGCGACCTTGGTAAATGCACCGAACGCAGCAACATAGGTGAAGTACCGGTCGTTGAACCGGCCGATGTCGCAGGGGAACTCGCGGCCCTCTGCAGCGATGCGGATCGCCTCGTTCATGTTGTTGCGTGGGATTTGAAGCGATGCGGCAAAATCGTTGACCGTACCGACCGGCAGGAAGCCGACCGGCGGCGCATTCTCCAGACACATCATGCCCGAGAGCGTCTCGTTGAGCGTTCCGTCGCCGCCGCCGCAGACGATTCTGTCGTATTCTGCTCCGTGCTCACAAACAAACTTTGTGATTTCCTTTGGAGCACGGGTTGGATGAACTGTTACATCATACCCTGCCACAGTGAATGCATCCACCGCCGGCAGCACAAAGGATCGGATTGCACCCTTTCCTGCGTTGGGGTTCACCATGAACAGCAATTTCCTGCGCATCGCGCAAGCGCCTCCCTGTATTGATTTATTCTGCCTCCGTTGCGGACATAGCCGGCGGATCGAGCAGCACTGCGTTCTCCGTCTGGGCAACGGTGTCGTCGGCGGCCATAATGTTCTCGTAGAACGCATTGTACGCCTCGGAAACCATCGCTTCCGACACCACCGAACCCCAGTAGGATGTCTCGCAGTAGTCAACAAAATACATCAGGTGGAAGCCATATGTGGTCTCCACGATATCCGTGTCGCCGGGCTGTCTGGCCGGATCAAAGCACCAGTCGTTGAACTCGGTGACCATTTCGCCCGGGTAGACGTCCTCATACAGGCCGCCGTTGGTGTAAGAGCCGCCGTCTTCCGACCTGAGATACGCCAGATTGGCAAACGACTCTTCGGTCGCATCGCCGTCGAGCCACTCGGCATAGACCGCCTCGGCCTCTGCGCGCGCCGCTTCCCATGCCGCAGCCGAGGCCGCGGCCGTTGCCGTCTCGTCGACGTTGCCGTCGGCATCGAGCACATCGTCCACCGAAACCGGCTGGATCAGAATGTGGCGCACATTGATCATCAGCGTATCGTCTTTTTCCACGGAGAACTCATCGGCGTGCTCTTCGTAGTACGCTTCGATCTCCTCGTTGGTGAAGGTAAAGCCGTAGTAGTTCTGATCGTCATAACCGAGCGCGATATAGTACGTCTCCATGAACGCATAGTAGCTCTCGAAGTCGGCAAATGCGCCGTAGTAGTCCTGCAGGTATGCGTTGACGGACTCATAGCCGTAGTTGTCCGCGGAGGTCTGCAGCGTTTCCTCGAGCGTGTCGAGCGCCGTCTGCGATTCCTCCGGGAGCACGAAGCCGTCCTCCGCCGCACTCTTGTTGAGCAGCGTGAACTGGGTGAACGCGTCGATACCGGCGTTGATGAAGTATTCCTGCCAGCTGATCGCGCTGTTGAACGTGCAGCCCTGCTGGTCGAGCGGGAGCGAGTCGGACACCAGGCCGTAGTAGCTCAGGTAGCTGTAATAGGTATTGTATGCATACCAGTAATAGTACGACAGCGTCTGGTTGGTCAGCTCGACGCCGGCGCAGGTGGCCACGACGGCATTCTTGTCCGCATCGGTGACCTCAGACAGGTCTTTGGTGAAGGAGACGTATTCGACCGTCTCCGTGGTGGTCACGGTGGTGTCGGTCACGGTGGTGTCGGCCGCAGTGGTATCCGTTGCGTTCGGCTCCACATGCGGGCGGCCCTGCGTGAAGTACACGACGAGGCACACCGCCACGGCCGCGACAATCAGCAGCGCGCCGAGGCCGAGCTGCGTGCGCAGGCGCTTGGTCTTCTCCGAAACCGGCTTCTTGACCGGGGTTTCTGTTTCGGCGGCCTGCACGGCCGGTTCGCTGACCGGCGTCTCAACAGAGTCTGCCTGCTGTGCGCAGGCAGTGCAAAGCTCCTCACCCTCTGCAATCTGAGCGCCGCAATTCTTACATTCATTCATAGTGACAATTTCCTCTTCTTTCTGGCGAAGTACTGAAATCATAGCATATCCGGCAGTATCTTTCAACCTGATTGGTCAAAGCTATGCAGGCATATCATAGCAGTTTTTTTCTGTAAGCCGTGAACAGATTGTAAATTTAAGTTGAACACGCTATACTGTACTGTGAGGTGAACCCCATGAAGAAAGCGCTTCTTTTACTGCTCGATTCCGTCGGCGTCGGCTCGCTGCCGGACGCGGCAAGCTATGGTGACGACGGCGCGGCCACCGTCCCGCACGTCCTGCAGGCGTATCCGGATCTGAACATCCCGAATCTGCGGCGGCTCGGACTGTGCGCTCTGGCGTCGACGCGGCAGTTTTCCCGCGGGGAAACGCCGGAAGCCGTCTACTGCCGCTGCGCATCAGCCTCCAACGGCAAAGACTCCATCGTCGGCCACTGGGAGATCATGGGCGCGGTGACAAGCACGCCGTTTCTGACATTTTCAGACGGCTTCCCGGAGGAGATCGTCGGGGAGTTCTGCCGCCGCTGCGGCATCTCCGGTGTACTGGGCAACTGCGTGGCCTCCGGCACGGAGATCATCGAGCGGCTCGGCGAGGAACATCAGGCGACCGGCCTGCCGATTCTCTACACCTCGGCCGACAGCGTCTTCCAGATCGCCGCGCACGAGGACACCGTGCCGCTCGAAACGCTCTACCGCTGGTGTCAGACGGCGCGGCAGATGTTTGATACATCCGGCATCGGCATCGGGCGCGTCATTGCGCGGCCGTTTGTCGGCGAGCCGGGACACTATACCCGCACGACCAACCGCCACGATTACGCCGCCGTCCCCTCCGTCACGACCGTTTTGGAGCTGCTGCAGCGCTCCGGCGTTCCGGTTCATTCCGTCGGCAAGCCGTATGATATCTTCAGCGGCGCCGGTTTTTCCTCTGTGGAAAAAACGCAGAACAATGCCGACGGGCTCGCCCGCGCGCTCGAGGCCGTGCAGCGCCGCGACGGGCTGATCTTTGCCAACATTCTCGACTTTGATATGGTCTGGGGACATCGCCGCGACGCCGCTTCCTACGCCGCCGGTCTCGAAGAGGTCGACCGCGCGCTGCCGGCGCTGATGCGCGCGCTCGGGCCGGACGGACTTTTGATTGTCACCGCCGACCACGGCTGCGACCCGACATGGCACGGCACAGATCACACCCGGGAATATATCCCGGCGCTTTTCTGGCACGAGGGCATCACGCCGCGCGACGCCGGAACGCGCCCGACCTTTGCCGACATTGGCGCGACCATTCTGCAATGGTTCGGCATCCGGGATATCCCACTTGGCACACCGATCCTCTCCAACGATGCATAACCCGATGGGTAAAATGATGCGCGAAGCATACCGCTTCGCGCATTGTCTTTTCCCTTCCCCCGCACCGCACCCTCAACGGTGTCATTGCGAGGCGCATCGCGCCGTGGCAATCCGTCCCCCTCATCCTCCACCGCGTCACCGTCAATTATACGCCACCCACCGCCTCACGGAAGTCTGTTTGTGCCTCCGGCGGCCTCTTTCTTTTGCTCCGCCAAAAGAAAGAGGAAAGAAAAGGCGGGTCAGGGAGGGACTTTTTACAAAGCCGTCCCTCCCCGACACCCCTCCTTCCGAGACAATATCAGGCATGCCACACCACATCATC
>CAZUKJ010000090.1:0-6753 GCA_964620855.1 uncultured Oscillospiraceae bacterium | reverse complement strand
GGTGTAGACTTCTTTGACTGTGTAATGCCGGCTCGTAATGCGCGCCACGCAAAGCTCTTCACCTGGTCCGGAACACGCAATATGAAAAATGCAAAGTACGCTCGGGATGAACAGCCGATTGATCCGGAGTGCACCTGCCCTGTATGCAGACGGTTCTCGCGTGCGTACATCCATCATCTGTTTAAGGCGGAAGAAATTCTGGCAATGCGTCTGGCCGTTATGCATAACCTGTATTTTTACAATGATCTGATGGTAAAAATCAGAAATGCACTTGACGAAGGCACGTTTGCTGAATTCCGTGAGAAGTATTCTGCGCGTCTTGCGGAGAAAATATAGCACTTGCAATCGGATTGTGAAATCGCTATAATAACCATATTACACCATAAAACGGAGGAAATGATACATGGAAGGCTACTCCAGCATTATCCTTCTCGTGTTAATGATCGGTATTTTCTACTTTATGCTGATCAGACCCGAGAATAAAAAGAAAAAAGAAGTTGAAGCAATGCGCAGCGCGCTTGCTGTTGGTGATGAGATCACCACGATTGGCGGTATTAAGGGCGTCATCTGCCACATTAAAGACGAAGTCATCGTGATTGAAACCGGTGCTGACCGTGTTCGTATTGAACTGATGCGCTGGTCGATTTCGACCAACGATACGGCAGCTGCCCGCGCAGCTGAGGCCGCAAAAGAGGCGAAGGCGCTTCGTGAGGCTGAAGCTCGTGAAAAACGCGCTGCCAAAAAGAAATAAGTAAATCAACATCAAAGCGGAGAGGCAATCGCCTCTCCGCTTTTTTCGCATAACGAGATGGAAGGGGACATAGGTTGTACAAAGAGATCAAGGAGGTATGAGGTTAATGTATCAAAAAAACTTATCGGTTGCTGATTGGATCAAGAAAACGATGCTATACGGTGTGCTTGCAATGGTGCTAAGTGTTGTACTTTGCATGCTGTGCAGCATCTTGATCATGAATGAGGTGTTGGGGCAGGGGAGCGTGAAGGCATTGGCAATTATCATTAGTTTTCTTTCTTCGTTTATGGGATGCCTTTGCAGTGCGAAATCAGTCGGGGAGAAATGTATCCCTTCGGCAATGATCTCTGCATCGACATACCTGGTACTTGCTTTAATGATAAAGGGATTATTTTTCCGAGGTGCGTTTGGACAGTCAGTTTACATTTTGCCTGCGGTTATCATTGCAGCAGTGGTTGCAGGCTTGCTTGGAGCAAGACGCAAAAAGCGTCATCGGTAATTAGAAAACGCAGGCGCCGCCGCCAAATCCTGCACGAAAATTCGTCGATTTGCCAGATGCAAAAATTCTGCAAGTTTTGCAGAAGGAACTTGCAGAAACAATATATTAAGTCAAGTGAAATGACTCAACACAACATCTTGCGTTTGACAGGACGCTTCGCTGCGCTTTGGAAGGCTGGTTGAGTGCTGCATGTTACATGGTTTACATAATGACATTAACATAATATTCTGTCATAATTAACAAAAAAGCGAAACTTTTCCGAAAAGCCTTGAAATTTGGGCATGTCTGGATTATATTATAAAAAAATCATTGTTACCAATTCTGACATCGATAACATGTATTTGTAATCACGTTTCATTTTGAAACGGATTCTTTTTTTCGCCACTTTTGCATAGTCTCAACCGGAAGGTGAGGCTATGACACGCACTCGAAGACGCAAGAAGCGCATGCTGTTGAATCATGATTTTGCATTATGGTGCGGAATGATGGTTTGTTTGGTTGCCGGTGTTTTTTCGGGATTTCTATTTTGCCGAATGGGATTTGATTCGTTTTCTTCCGGTTTGATTCAATTATCACCGGCTGCAGATGACGATTGTTCATTTATTTCCGCATTTGCGTCTTGCGTTCGATTTCCTTTGCTGCTTTTTGTTTTTTCGCATTCTCGTTTTTCGTCACCTTTGATTTTGTTTACCTTGTTTGGCAGGGGATTCTTACTTTCATATTCTGTTGCGTTGTATGGCGGGTATTATGGTATCATCGGTGTGCTATGCGGTATTTTTCTGAATTTATTTTCTTGCTTGATTCTTCTTCCGCTTCAGTTTCTGATCGCCGGATGGGGAATTGCGAGAGAGCGTCGTGAGGCAGATCGCAGCAGCATGAAAATTGCGCTGGCGATTGTGATAATCTGTTTTCTGTGTGCGATACCGGAGTATTATTTAACTCCTTGTATTTTTGAATTACTATCTCAGTTTTTCTGATTTTGTTAGGGTGTATTGTATGAATGATTTTACAGTTGAATACAAGGCATTTCTGACGGACGAAAAACATGCGTCAGAAAACACTGTGAACTCGTATCTTCGGGATGTTCATCAGTTTGCTGCTTATTGTGAGAATAAGGATCTGACAATCGAGGAAGTTTCTCGCGATAATGTTTGCAGTTATCTTCAGCATTTGACGAATATCGGAAAGTCTCCGGCGACAGTTTCTCGTTGTACTGCATCGTTGAAGAGCTATTATGCATTTCTGATCGATCAGAAGGTTGTTACGGAAACGCCGGTGCGCGATATTCACGCCGTAAAGACGGAAAAGAAACTTCCGCAGATTTTGACCGGTAAAGAAGTCGAACTGCTGCTCGCGCAGCCGAAGTGCACGGATATGAAAGGCTTTCGGGATAAAGCAATGCTCGAGCTGCTTTATGCAACCGGTATTCGTGTTACGGAGCTGATTTCATTAAATGTGTCGGATGTTGTAATTTCCGGAGGATTTATTCGCTGTGCAAGCAAAGGAAAAGAACGGATTATTCCACTGTATCCGGCAGCAGTAAAAGCTTTGAGTGATTATGTTGACAATGTTCGTCCGAACATGATTGCCAATATGGATGAGCAAGCGCTGTTTGTGAATTTGAATGGTGAACGGATGTCCCGCCAGGGCTTCTGGAAAATTATAAAGTATTATCAGGAAAAAGCGCAGATTGAAAAAGACATCACCCCGCATACGCTTCGTCACAGCTTTGCAGCGCATTTGCTGGAAAATGGTGCTGACCTGAAGTCGATTCAGGAAATGCTGGGACACAGTGATATTTCATCGACACAAGTCTATGCGCAGTTGGTAAAGCAGAATTTAAAGGCTGTATATAATAAGTATCATCCAAAGGCTTGATTTTGATTACATAACTCCCAGGTAAGAATTTCAATCTTACCTGGGAGTGTTTTTATATCAAAAATAATTGCCTGCACACTCCCAACGCAACAAAATTTTTATTTTGTTGCGTTGGGAGGAAAAGTGTGCTATAATGAAACTGTAACATTCCGGGGCTTCCCCGGCTGCTGGAGGTTTCTTATGAAGAGCTATTCCGATGCACCCAGAATCCTTCGGGACTTCCTTTCTTATCATGAGACAATCAAAGGTCAGTCTCCGCGCACGATTCATGAATACTATCTGGATTTAAGGATGTTTCTGCGCTTTATAAAGCTTGTGAAGCTTGAAATGCCCTACGACACAGATTTAGAGACGATTCCGATCAAAGATGTTGATATTGAGTTTATGAAAAAAATTACCGTGACGGACATTTATGATTTTCTTTCGTATTTGTCCAATGATCGCGTCATCAATGAAAATTCATATACGCAGTCTGTTGGTTTGGAACCGGCTTCCCGCTCCCGCAAACTTTCTGCGATCAAGTCCTTTTACAAATATCTGACGGTTCGAACCAAACAGCTGGAAGACAATCCAGTGAAAGAAATGGAATATCCAAAACTTCGCAAATCTCTGCCGAAATACCTTACTTTGGAACAATCTTCCAGACTGCTGCAATCGGTTAGCGGTGCTAACGAAAAACGGGATTTTGCGATTTTGATGATTTTTTTAAACTGCGGTGTGCGAATCTCTGAATTGGTTGGACTAAACCTATCGGATGTCTATGAGGATCGGCTTCGCGTCGTTGGCAAAGGCAATAAAGAGCGCTTTGTCTACATGGGATCCAACTGTAAAGCGGCCATTGATGACTATTGTCAATCCGTCCGATCCAGAATGGAAGGGATTGACGGGAACCCTGCCCTTTTCATTTCACGGGATAAGAACAGGATGAGCACCAGCGCAGTCCACAGATTGGTGAAAAAGCATCTCACTTCTGCCGGAATTGACGCATCTCAGTATTCCGCGCATAAGCTGCGCCATACGGCTGCTACGCTGATGCTTTCCGGCGGAGTTGATGTGAAGACAGTGCAGGAGGTGTTGGGCCACGAGCATCTCAATACGACTGAGATTTATACTCACATTGAGAACACAGAGCTGAAAATTGCGGCAGAGGCCAATCCAATCTCTCATTTGAAACTGAGGCGTGATGATGATTTTTGACGCCTTGCGAGCAAATTATTCCACTTCCCTCTTGGCAGAGTGAAAACGTGAGAGTATAATGAGTTTCAATTACGATTCATAAATCGGAGGCATTTTCATGGAATTTCAGTTTGCAAAACGTATGGATCTGTTTGGCGCGGGTATTTTTAATATTCTTGACGAAAAGAAGCAGGAATTGGAGCGGCAGGGGCGCAAGGTCTACAATCTTTCGATCGGTACTCCGGATTTTCAGCCGGATGAGCATGTTATGAAGGCTCTTTCAGAAGCAGCACTTGTTCCGGAAAACTATAAATATTCGCTGACAGAGCGTCAGGAGCTGGTTGATGCGGTGAAAAGCTGGTATCTTAGACGATATGGCGTACAACTGGAAAGCGATGAGTTGATGTCGGTCTACGGTTCGCAGGAAGGACTGACACACATTGGACTGACCATTTGTGATCCTGGTGATGTGGTTCTTGTGCCGAACCCCGGCTATCCGATCTTTGAAATGGGCCCCTTCCTCTGCGGCGCGCAGATTAAATATTATGATCTGCTTCCTGAAAACGGTTATTTGCCGGATCTGGACGCAATTTCGCCGGAGCTTGCTGCTGCGGCAAAAATGATGATCGTCTCCTACCCTGCCAATCCTGTGTGTGTTACAGCGCCGGTCAGCTTTTACGAGAAATTGATTGCATTTGCTAAAAAATATCAGATTATCATCCTTCATGATAATGCCTATTCCGATATTATCTATGATGGCCGCGAAGGCATTTCGTTTTTGAGCATTCCGGGTGCAAAAGAAGTCGGTGTAGAGTATAATTCACTGTCCAAGACCTATAATCTGACCGGTGCGCGAATCTCGTTTGTGCTTGGCAATCGTGAGATCATTAAAAAGTTCAAAACACTTCGCTCGCAGATCGACTATGGTATTTTTACGCCGGTGCAGATCGCGGCAACCGCAGCGCTCAACGGCCCGCAGGACAGTGTGGAGCGCAATCGTGCTGCCTATCAGGCGCGGCGCGATGCTCTCTGCGGCGGCTTCCGGTCGATCGGATGGAATGTCCCGGACAGCGAAGGCAGCATGTTCGTTTGGGCGCCTTTGCCGGATGGCTATACAAACTCTGCAGAATTCTGCTTTGAACTTCTGGAGAAAACAGGGCTTTTGTGCACACCCGGTGCAGCATTCGGCTCTCTTGGAGAGGGACATGTTCGCTTTGCATTGGTGCAGCCGCCGGAAGTCATGCGAGAAATCGTTCAGGCTGTGGCAGCCAGCGGTATGATCCGTTAAAATATCAAAAAAATTTCCCCCTCCGTATGATTGATTTCATACAGAGGGGGAAATTAGCTGCGTCCTCATAAGAAACCATAGCCCCTTCCCTTGGCCATTTACGGCATTTTTTCGTTGTTTTTTCTTGTGTTACATTCAGTAGCACGGCGAAAAAACGCCTTAAACTGCCGCAAAGCGCCGGCGGGAATGGCTGAAAACAGTTCCGGACCACAAGCACATGCTTGTGGTCCGGAATCTATGTTTTCTTATTCGGACTCCGCTTTATTTTGCCGTTGTTATGCTTCCAATGCAGCGCTGATTGCTTCGTGAATATTTCGTGCGCGGAGCAGTTCCAAACCAGCAGGAGCTTTGATCTGCTCACTTCCCTGCCGCGGAATCAGACAGCGTGTGAATCCGAGACGATGGACTTCCCGCAGCCGCTGCTCTAAATTGGATGCGGCACGAATTTCCCCTGTCAGGCCGACTTCGCCGATGGCAACGAGATTGGAATCAACCGGCTTGTCCCGATAACTGGAGGCAGCGGCAAGCACAACCGCCAGATCGGCTGCCGGCTCATCGAGCGTCAGACCGCCGATGACATTGATATAAGCATCCTGTGTTCCAAGCTTCATACCGCCGCGTTTTTCCATGACAGCCAGCAGCAGTGCCGCACGATTTGAATCGAAGCCTTCGGTTGTCCTGCGCGGAACATTGAAGCTGGAATGTGCGACAAGCGCCTGTACTTCGGCCAAAACCGCACGGGTACCCTCGATAGCACAGGCAACACATGTGCCGGGCGCGCCGGTCGGACGTCCGCGCAGCAGCGCTTCCGATGGGTTTGGAACCTCAACAAGTCCTTCCCCATTCATGTCAAAGACGCCGATCTCGTTAGTTGAGCCAAAGCGATTCTTGGCAGCTCGAAGCAGTCGATAGGAACTGCTGCGGTCTCCTTCAAAGTAAAGCACGCAGTCTACCATATGTTCGAGCACTTTTGGTCCGGCAATCGCCCCTTCTTTATTGACATGACCGACGATAAAGACGGTCAGACCACTCGATTTGGAGAGGTGCATCAATGACATTGTGCAGTCTTTGACTTGACTGATGCTGCCCGGTGACGATTGATTTTCTTCTTTGTATAGCGTCTGAATCGAGTCAACGATCAGAATATCCGGGTTTGTGGTT
>CAZUKJ010000089.1:0-6857 GCA_964620855.1 uncultured Oscillospiraceae bacterium | reverse complement strand
TCAGGTCGGTCAAATCGGTTCACCTCAACATAATTTCGTACCTTTTAATATAAAAGATTTTGCGCTTTTTGTAAAGCGGCGAATTCACCAACCCCAATCAACTGAAAGTGTTGGTGTGTTCAACGCTGCCACTTACCCCCAATCGTTGAAAGAAACAGCAAAATATGATAAAGTGAATTCAGAGATCAATTAGACGAAAAGGATATGTCAGCATGGATATCACGCAGACTTTTTATGATAACTTGGCTTCTCAATATGACAAGCTGTTTCTTGATTGGCAATCCACAACGCATGAACAAGCAATCATCTTGAACAGACTTTTTCAAGAGAATGGTTTTGACACATCGGCAAGCATTCTTGATTGCGCTTGTGGAATAGGAACGCAGGCAATCGGACTTGCTTCGCTGGGATATTCTGTAACCGCTTCGGATATCAGCGACGGAGAAATCGCAGAAGCAAAGGTAAGGGCTGCAAATCATCATGTAAAGATCCGTTTTGAACATGCTGACTTCTGTGCTTTATCGGAAACCTTTTCAGAAGTGTTCGACATTGTGATTTGTATGGATAATGCGTTGCCGCATATGCTCTCAAAGAGCGCGTTGGAAGCGGCGATTAAGAGCATCACAAACCAAATGGTGACAGGAGGCATGTTGGTTGCCAGCATAAGAGATTATGATGCGCTGCTTATGGAAAAGCCGCCGTATTCTCCGCCCTATATCCATAAGACCGACAAGGGGCAAAGAGTATCATTTCAAACATGGGCCTGGGACGGCGAACATTACAAGCTGACCCAGTACATCATTGATGATGAAAAAACTCTGCAAATCAGTAAATTTGATTGTGAATACAGAGCAACACGCAGAGAGGAACTGACAAACTTACTGATTGCGTATGGTTGCAGCAAGGTGGTATGGAAGTTCCCGGAAGAAACGGGTTTTTACCAACCGATTGTAGTTGCCAAAAAATAAATGATGTATGAAGGAAAGTCCGGTTTATCGCGCGATCAACAGGCGTCACTCTTTCTGAAGATTGTTTCTGTGTAACCGCCATTTTCCTCCCCAGCTTTGCCGGGAATCAGAAAAAATGGCGATAGTATACCATTTCGCTTCATTTATGGTATACTGGAAGCAGAAAGAAGAAAGCGAGGTGCTTGGAGGATGGGAATGCTGACGATCAAGCGCGAGGGGGCGTGGGAGGCCTTTGCGCTGCCGCTTTACGGCTATGTGAACGGAGAACACGTCTGCCGGCTGATGAATTTCGGAGAGCATACCTGTGAGGCAGATGGCGTGGTGGAATTCCGCTGCCATCTGCAAAACCGCCCGATGGGAGAACCGATCTTTGTGGATCTCAGCGCGCACGGGCAGGTGCGAATCACCGTGCTGCAGGTGCCAGGCTCGGCAAAGATCACCATCGAACCGGCTGAGGCCCGGATGGAGGAAGCGTAATGCTGTATCTTACGGCGGATGATTTTCTGGAAAAGGTGAAGGCCATCCCGCGGATTAGCCGGGAAGAGGAACTTGAATGTGCGCGGAAAATGAACGAAGGCGATGCGGCGGCGCGGCAGCGCCTGATTGACGGCTATCTGCCGCACGTGGCGGCACACATCCGCCGTATGCCGGAGAATCTCCAATCGCTGGAACTGGTCATGCGCTGCTGCCGCGCGGTGGAAAAGGCTGTTGACGGCTTCTGCTTTGAGCAGAAGGGCGAAACGTTCACCCATCGGCTGAGCTGGTGGCTTCGGCAGGAGACGACGCGCTATATTGCGGACCGATAAGGAGGATTTGCCATGAAACAGACGAAGATCTGCCCGAAGTGCGGGAGCGGCGATATCGTACGATTTGACGGCTCAGTTGGCACACACGGCGTGGGCAACAACATCCTGACGGGGAAGTCGATCTTCTCGGCCGTGCTCGTCAACCGCTACATCTGCTGCAGCTGCGGCTTTGTGGAGGAATGGGTCGACAAGTCCGACCTGCAGACGCTCAAAAACAGCAAAAAAGCTCGATGAACGAACTAAGGGAGTGTTGCAAAATGCAACACTCCCGATTACTTTTTCTGCAGATTACATCAGCGGGGCAAACAGGCGCAGGACAGCGCGAACGAGACGTGTAAAGCCGCTGACCCTGCGGCAGGCTTCGAGCGTGATCTCCTCGCACAGCGGCAGCGTGTCGGTGAAGTCTTGCCCGACCGCGTCCACGCAGTCGGCGCTGCAGAGCCAGACGCCGTTTTCAAAGTGCAGGTACAAGCTGCGGTAGTCAAGATTGACTGTGCCGACCGTGGCGTATTCGCCGTCAACCCAGAAGACCTTCGAGTGAATAAAGCCCGGGGTATATTCGAAGATGCGGACGCCTGCTTCGATCAGCGTCTCATAGTAGGCGCGTGTGAGCGTATGGACATATTTTTTGTCCGGAATGTGCGGTGTGATGATGCGCACATCCACACCGCTGCGTGCAGCCAGACAGAGCGCACCGGTCATCGTGTGGTTGATGATCAGGTACGGCGTCATGATATAGATCGTATTTTTGGCGTTGGCGATCATGCGCAGGTAGACGTTCTCGCCGACGCGCTCAAAGTCGAGCGGGTGATCGGCGTACGGCTGCACAAAGCCGCGGCCTTGCGTCTGTAACGGCTCGGGACGGTAGCGGGAGAGGTCCTCGCCGGTGATGTTGTTGACATAGTTCCACATAGACAGGAACATGACCGTCATCGACCAGACCGCATCGCCCCGCAGGCGGATGGCGTTATCCTTCCAATGACCGAAACGCTCTTTTTCGTTGATGTATTCATCCGCGAGATTGATGCCGCCTGTGAAGCCGACCTTGCCGTCAATGATCATGAACTTGCGGTGATCGCGGTTATTCAGGCGGCTCGAGAGGATGGGAATGTATGGGTTGAAGCATGCACACTGAATTCCCAGCTTGGCCAGCTCCTGCCGAAAATGCATGGGCAGAACGGTGATACAGCCGAAATCGTCGTAGATCACGCGCACATCCACGCCTTCGGCAGCCTTCTGTGCGAGAATCTCGCGGATGCCGTCCCACATTTTTCCGGAGCCAATGATGAAATACTCAATAAAGATATATCGCTCGGCCTTGCGCAGCTCAGAGAGCATCTGCGGATAGCAGTCATCGCCGAGGGGATAGTAGGTTGTTTCCGTGTTTTCGTAGACCGGGCCGAAGGAGGTGTTGGTCAAATAGTCTGACAGCCGTGCAGCCGACGCGTCAGACTCGGTCAGGCGGCCGGTGACGGCAGGGTCTTTCTGCAGCGCGATCTGCATGGTCTGGTCAAACGAAGCCATTTTGCGCTTGAGCCGGAGCGACAGCCGGTTGCCGCCAAAGAGGATGTACAGCATGACGCCGAAGACCGGCAGCGCAATGATCGGGATGATCCACGCGATTTTGTACGACGGATCGCTCTGGTCGGAGATGATGAACAGAATAGCAATCACGCCGATCACGTTCATCACAACGGTAAACCAGGCGCGATGTTCGCGGAATACGAGCAGACCGAGCAGCAAAACGCCAAGCTGCAAAAGCAGCAGCAGCGAAACGATCACGACACGGGAAAAGATGAGCTTGGCGAGATTTCGCACGAAACGGCCTCCTTTGGAGTTTCTTCAGTAAATACCATAAAGTGAAATGGTATCATCACGGCTTTGTCAATAATTATACCATGCGGCTGTGGAAAATAACAACCGCAGATGCGGCAACATCTGCGGCTATTATGTTGAATTTTCGGTTATTTCTCCAGTGCGGTGATTTTGTCGACGCGGCGCTGATGACGGCCGCCTTCAAACTCGGTGCCGAGCCAGATGTCGACGATCTCGAGCGCAAGGTTCTTGCCGATGACACCGGCGCCCATGGCGAGCATGTTCGTGTCGTTGTGCAGACGGGTCATGCGGGCAGAGAGCGGATCGGAGCAGAGCGCGCAGCGCACACCCGCAACCTTGTTGGCGACGATGCTCACGCCGATGCCGGTCGTGCAGATAACGATACCGCGGTCACATTCGCCGCTGGCGACGGCCTGAGCGGCCGGTGCGGCATAGTCGGGGTAGTCGCAGGAGTCAAGAGAGTTCGTGCCGAAGTCTTTGCACTCGAGGCCCTTTTCGGCCAGGTGCTTTTTGACTTCTTCTTTCAGGGCGTAACCGCCGTGGTCACAGGCAATTGCGATCATGTGTGATTCCTCCGTTTTTCTTTTTATAGTGGAATGAATTCCGGCTTGCGGTTTTGGAATACAGTGAGGTAGCGGAAGCCGACGGCGCGCAGCAGCGCGAGTCCGTCCTCCAGATGCAGCGCCATGTTTTCCGGCTTGTGTGCGTCAGTACCGATCGTGATGATCTCGCCGCCGAGGTCGCGGTATTGGCGCAGGATATAGTCCGGCGGCATCGGTTCGCCACCGCAGTTGACATAGCCGGAGGTATTCAGTTCGATGCCCCGGCCGTGTTCGATGACGCTGCGCAGCAGCTCGCGCACCCGATCGTCGTGACTGCGGAAGTCGACGTCGATGCCGTCGCGCACCCGCATGTACCGCAGTGGGTAGGTGATATGGCCGATGACGTCGTAATAGTCGGTTTTGGACAGCGCGATCAGCTGATCGAGATAGTCTGAGATCATCGATAGGCATTGCTCGCGGCTGTCGTAGCGCTGGAAATAGTAATCCCGCTGCCCGATGGGATTGTGCGCCGAGCCGATGACAAAGTCAATGTGCGGATGGGAGAGCACCTGCCGGGCGTAGTCCGGATATTCGATGGCGCCTCCCAGCTCCACCCCGAGCCGAAGGTCGAGTTTACCGTCCAGAGCCTGCTTTGCCAGCGTAAACTGCGCTTCTTCCTCCGCCCAGGAGAACCCGGCGGGCGCAAAGACGCCGTGTTCATCGACTGCATCGCAGTGGTCGGTGAAGCAGACCTGGCGCACACCGGAGTCATAGGCAGCCTGCGCCATAACAGCCATCGGGACATCGCAGTCCATGGAACAGATGCTGTGGCAGTGGTAATTGACGAGCATGAGAACCTCCGCAGATTAGAAGAAGAGCAGCATGACCAGCATGGCAAGGGAGACTGCAATACAGACGGCAGCGTAGCCCCATGCCCTGATCGGCTGATCGCGGTCGATGAAGCCGTTCCAGATGTAGCAAAGTGCGGCCGTGCTGGCGGCAGCGCCTATGCCCGAGCCGGCAAACACCCAGATCAGCATGCCGGCCAGATAGAACAACGCGCAAAACAGTGCCGAAGCGTCACGGCGGGAGAAGATGCAAAGACAGCACAGCAGACCGGCCAGCGCGCCGCCCCACCAGAGCGGCTGGTTGAGCAGAGAGGCTGAGAGCAGTCCGTATGCATCGATCAAAATATCAAAGGTAATGGTGTTATTGAGGACGCCGCGCCAGAACGACGGCGCGGTGATCAGCTGTGGGAAGGTCATCCCGTGCGCGATCAGCGCAGTCGGCAGATAGCGCAGTGCGGCAAATACAGCGGTGAATATCACAGTGAGCAGCAGTGTCGCGATCAGATGTCGGACGGCGCCGCGTTCATGGCGTTCACGGCAGCGGCCGATGAGAGCGGCCGGAAACAGCACGGCATAGCCTGTGCCAAACCAGAGCGTCGTGTGCTCGCACCAGACGGCCAGCCAGAAGCAAAGCAGCCAGCCGAGCAGCGGCAGCAGCGTCCGGCCGAAGGAGGCGTCACAGCTGCCGCACATCCAGCGCAGGAAGCAGACCGCCGACAGCAGAAGCAGTGCGGTGCTCAGGCTCGGCGCGCTGGAACTCATCGTCAGATTGAATGCAAATACCGCCGTGCCGACGCAGGCGAGTCCCGGCTTGCCGAACAGCGAGTGCAGAAGCAGCCAGCAGGGGATCAGCGTGAGGGCGGTAGCCATGGCGCTGCCGGCGATGCCGACGACCAGTGCATCGGGACAGATCAGAACGCTCTGCCAGTTGGGTGATGACAGGTGCAGATACAGTACCACGGCGTAGGCAGCCAGTCCGACGGCCGCGGCGGAAACGAGCAGCAGCGGCACAATATCGCTGCGGGTAAGCCGGTGGACTTTCTCCGAAAACGAAAATGTCGGGCGGTCGTATTGGTAAATCCATTCCAGCGTGCCGGCACGCGGTTCCAGCGCGCGGCAGAAGCTGTCAAAATAGACGAGCAGGACTGCGAACACAGCCAGATACAGCAGCGCTGCAATCAGAACCGACGGGCTGAGCAGCTGCGAAGCGGATGAAATGTCAAGCCAGTTCGGCATCCGGTATCCTCCATTCTGCGCCAAACAAGGGCGAAATATGTGCATTTATTATAACAGTCTTTTTCAAAATAGCAAATAAAACATCCCGCGGCGTATGGCTGCGGGATGTCTTGGTTATTTCAGGTCATTCAGATCGTACGGCGTCGTCTGATAGACGAAATAGTTCAGCCAGTTCGAGTAGAGCAGATTGCCGTGGCCGCGCCAGTTGACGACCGGCGGCTGCTCCGGATCATCGCCGGGATAATAGTGCTTTGGGATGGCAATCGTCTCACCGGCGGCGAGGTCGCGGCGGTATTCGGAGTCGAGCGTCAGCGGGTCGTACTCAGAGTGCCCCATGACGAAGATCTGGCGGCCGCCGCGCGTAAAGACGATGTAGACGCCGGCCTCCTCGCTCGAGGCCAGAACACGCAGGTCCGGAATGGCATCGATATCGGCCCGGCTGACTGTCGTGTGGCGCGAGTGGGGGACGCAGAAGACATCGTCAAAGCCGCGCATGAGGATTGACTGCTTGTATTCGACTCTGTGGGTAAATACACCGAAGAGCTTCTCTGGCAGGCGCTGCTTGTCAATGCCGTAGTGATAGTACAGACCGGCCTGTGCGCCCCAGCAGATATGCAGGGT
>CAZUKJ010000088.1:0-6910 GCA_964620855.1 uncultured Oscillospiraceae bacterium | reverse complement strand
ACAGGCACGGCAGCTTAATCTACTGTGCCTGTTAACTGTATATCCGGACAAATATTGATATAATAAAAATCAATATCATTAAAGTTAAATCTGTCTAACAGATGCAAGGGCGCACTTCTATACACCTTTTGGTGTACCGTGCGAGCATCTCTTGCCTCTCCCTTTGGGAGAGGTGGCCGAGCGCAGCGAGGACGGAGAGGGAAAACAATGACCTATTCAAAACCGGCTGCACGACCCTCTCAGTCACCTGCGGTGACAGCTCAAAGGGAGAGCCAGGGATTCGCAGCTCACTACATAGCATGTTGGCATACAAAACGGAGCGTATCGGTATCGATACGCTCCGTTCACTGTTTTACGAGCACCCAACTAATGGCCAAGGGAAGAGGGGCGAGGCCCCTCGCGTTCCATCATCCGCCCGCAGGCGGTGCTTTGCCGGAGGCAAATTGCTTCCGGCAGGGCAAAAAGGGAGTGTTGCAACATGCAACACTCCCTTTTCCTGTTCCGGATTATTTTGCACCGGCGTCAAACGACGCACCGGCATTGGCGTGCAGCGAGTCGAGCTGGGCCTTGAGTGCATTGTAGACCCCATCGGAAACGCAGTCTGCCGCGCCGCCGACATAGCGGTCGATCTCGGCGTACGTATCGAGGATCACATAGCGCTCATCGGCGCTCTCGCCGTTGTCGCAGATATAGACCGGGACATACTCGGCGTTCGAGATTGTCGTGACGCCGTCAGAGTCCTTGGTGAATTCCAGATTGAGAATCACGCTGTCCTGCGTGTTGTCCGCCGTCATGCTGGAGAGGAAATTGCCGAGGCTGTAAGCCAGGAAGACTTCTTTTTCCTCGCCATCGGTCGTGGTGACCTTGCGGGTCTGCATACCGCCGACAATGTGCGTATGGCTGCCAATGATGACGTCAACGCCGTTGACAAACATCAGCTCGGCGATCTGCTCCTGCGTGCTGCTCGGCTCGAGGTCATACTCGCTGCCCCAGTGGACCAGCGCAACGATGACATCGGCTTCGAGCGCCTTGGCGGCATTGATGCTCTCGAGGATGGCGGACGAGTTGACCTGCGAATAGTTGGAATAGTAGTCGGTGTAGAGCACGTCGACGCAGTATTCCGAGCCGGTCGGCAGGTACATGTTGTTGACGCCCTTGGTGTAGGCAATAAACGCAAACTTGATGCCGTTGACCTCACGGATCAGAACACCCGCGTTGTCTTCCTTGGCCGACTCGGTGTAGTACGTACCGACGGCGTCCATACCGGCCTCGGTCACGTACTTGATCGTGCTGGTCAGGCCGGCCAGGCCATTCTGGATCGAATAGGTGTTGGCGGTCTGCAGGATGTCAAAGCCCACCTCGGCCAGATCGGATGCCAGCGCCTCCGGGGCGTTGAAGTTCGGGTAGCCGGAGTAGGTGCCGCCGCAGAAGTTCGCCTCCAGGTTGCCGATCGTCAGATCGGCTGCAGAGAGATAGTTGGCAACACCGGCGAGGCTGTGCGAGAAATCATAGGTGCCGTCGTCCTGCAGGGCGTCGGCAATCTGCGAATCGTAGACCATAATGTCGCCGACTGCGGTGATCGTCGCCGTCGAGACAACCTCAACGAGATCCAGCGAGGGGTTTTCCACAACGGGTTCGTCCGGCGTGTTGAGCGAAGCAATGTAGTCCTCAATCGCCGCGATCATGTCTTCTTTCTCCGTCAATCCGGTCAGATCAACGCCAAGCTCTTCCGCGCGCGTCTTGAGTTCCTTTTCCGACATCTCGGTGAGCGGCTTATCGCTGATGTCGGCGTCGCTGCCGCCGCAGCCTTTGGCTACGAGGACGATGACAAGGATCAGCACAAGCGCGAGCACGGCATAGATGATCCGCTGACGCATCTGACGCTTACGCTTCTGCTCCAGACGCTTCTTTCTGCGTTCTGCCAAACGCTGTTGATATTCATATTCCTGCTCATCCATGTGCAGCCCCTCCTTTTATAATATACCACTTTGATTATACACGAATTTCATTGACAAAACAACGGAAATTTTTATTATTTGCACAAAACGGAACACTTCTGACCGGATGCGGAAAAATTCGGCCTCTTGACGCGGCAGCGATTGTGTGCGATACTGACGAAAACTATCAAAAGGAGGCATCGCTGTGTCAACGAAGACCAAACGCGCCGGAATCCGGCTTCGTATTGTGCTGTTTGTCGCCGTGCTCGTCGTGATCTGTGCCGCGGCGCTGTTTCTCCGCTCCTCGCTGCGCAGTGAGCCGAACCCCGAACCCGATCCGGTTGCAGATGAGCCGGTCACATCGGTGCAGACCACGCCTTCTCTCCCGGAAAATTCTTATGATCTGAGCGCGTTTTCTCTCGTCGACGGCCGGATGACCTACTCCGGCACGCAGCCGGTCACCACCGGCGTTGATGTGTCGATGCATCAGGGCGTGATCGACTGGCAGGCCGTGGCAGACGCCGGGATCGACTTTGCGATCATCCGCGTGGGCAACCGCGGCACGTCCGACGGCGGCCTCTCGCTCGACGAGTACTATCTCGACAATATGCGCGGCGCGCTCGACGCAGGACTGAAGGTCGGCGTCTACTTTTTCTCGCAGGCAATCAGCGTGGAAGAAGCCCGGGAAGAAGCCCGATTCGTCCTGAGCTGGCTGCGCGGATTTGACCTGGCGCTGCCCGTCTTTTACGACTGGGAAAATGTCGCCTGGGAGGCGCGTACCGACGGGATGGATTCCATCACCCTGACCGCCTGCGCAGAAGCCTTCTGCAGCACGATTGCCGGGGCCGGCTACCGTGCCGGGCTGTATTTCAACCAGACCTTCGGCTACCAGCAGTTCGACCTGCCGGAGCTGCAGGAATACACCTTCTGGCTGGCCAGCTATTCCGACGTCCCGGATTTCAAATATCACTTCGACCTCTGGCAGTACACCGCGTCCGGCTCCGTGCCGGGCATCGGTACGGTTGTGGACCTGAATCTGTGTTTTTCCACGTTCATTGAGGAAGAATAAGGAGCGAGCAGCATGTACGGCGCAATTCTCGGCGATATCATCGGCAGTCCCTATGAGTTCCAATCCAACGGAAAGACCCGGTCGTTTCCGCTGTTCGTGCCGCAGTCCCGTTTCACGGACGACTCCGTTATGACGCTGGCAGTGGCCGACGGTTTTCTCACCGCCGGGCCGAATGCCGACGATGAGACGATCCGCCGCTGCCTGATCCGGTCGATGCAGCGTCTTGGCCGCCAATATCCGCGCGCGGGCTATGGCGGGCTCTTTGTCCGCTGGCTGCAGCAGGATCATCCGCAGCCCTACGGCAGCTACGGCAACGGCGCAGCGATGCGCGTGTCGTCCGCCGCATGGCTCTTCGACGACCTCGACGCCGTCCGCCGTGCCGCGCGGCTGTCGGCAGAAGTGTCGCACAACCACCCCGAGGGTATCAAGGGCGCAGAGGCGACCGCCTGTGCAATCTTCCTTGCGCGCACAGGCTGCAGCAAAGCGTTTATCCGCGATTATCTGACAGAGCAGTTTGGCTACGATCTTCGCCGCACCTGCGACGAGATCCGTCCCACCTACTGCTTCGAAGCGAGCTGCCAGCGGACCGTGCCGGAAGCGGTCACAGCCTTTTTAGAAGGCGGCAGCTTTGAAGACGTCATCCGCACCGCCGTCTCGCTCGGCGGCGACTGCGACACGCTCACCGCCATCGCAGGCAGCATTGCCGAAGGATTTTATGGCGTGCCGGACGCGCTCAGAGCCGAGTGCCGCAGCCGTCTGCCCGGTGATCTGCTCGCCATCGTTGATCGGTTTGAGCAGGCAAAAGCAGGCTGAACAACAGAAAAAATCGGCCGGATGCGTGTGCATCCGGCCAATTCAAAGGGAGTGTTGCAACAGGCAACACTCCCTTTTGGTCGTTATTTCAGAACCGATTAGTTCTGGCCGCGCATGCGAGCGTAGCAATCGCTGCAGTAAACCGGACGATCGGTCTTCGGCTCGAACGGAACTTTGGCCTCGCCGCCGCAGGAGGCGCAGGTAGCGGTAAAGAACTCTCTCGGGCCACGGGCCGCGTTCTTGCGGGCGTCACGGCAGGCCTTGCAGCGCTGCGGCTCATTCTGGAAGCCACGCTCTGCGTAGAATTCCTGCTCACCGGCGGTGAACACGAACTCCGAGCCACACTCTTTGCACACTAAGGTCTTGTCTTCGTACATTTGCACTTTTCCTCTCTTTTATCAAAGGTTTTTGCCCTGACGAATGCCCAAATTACGGTCTGTCAGCAGGGTCTCATATTTGCGAACGGCTCGACGCCGTTTACGCCAGGTTGGGCTGACGGCCTGCTTTCCTGCGGATGCGCTGCACAGCGTTATCCACGGACTTCTCGGGCCGTCTGATGCACTCTGCGATCTCCCGGTACGATCTTCCCTCCAGATACAGAGGCAGGATCTGCCGCTCCAGTGCAGACAGGGACTGCGTCAGGGATGAGAGGAACACTTCGGTCTCTTCCCGCCGGAGGAGCTGTTCCTCCGGTCCCGGCTGGGGCAAGGCATCCTCCGGCAGGCTGACGGCGTCGTTGAGCGGCCGGTGCTTCCCGGCCAGAGACGAACGAACCGCCGAAACGATCCTGCTGCGGATGCAGGTTCCGGCATAGGTCCGGAACGGGATCTCTCGCGATGGCTGATAATTGGCGATGGCCGACAGCAGGCCGACCATACCTTCCTGAATCAGATCCTCGCTGTCGCCCCCGGCAAGAAAATACGGACGGGCACAGGCGCGGACAAGACTCAGACTGCGCTCGATCAGACATTCGAGCGCCTCCGGCGATTCCGCCGACAGGGAACACAGCTGCTCATCGGTCAATTCTGAATAAAAGTCAAACATATCCTGCAGATGTTCCCCTTCGATACTTTCTCATTATAGACATTTGTCTTCAGAATTGTCAATACTAAATGAAAAAGTTTTTATTCAAATCAATTTTTTTGTATGTTTTCGATGGTATTTGCAATTTTCTCTGCAACATTTCGTGCAAGAGCAGGATCTCCGGCTTCGACCATGACACGGATCAGCGCTTCAGTACCCGACGGGCGGACAAGCACACGGCCGTCTCCGGCCAGCTGCTTCTCTCCTTCGGCAATCGCCTGCGCGACAGCCGGCAGGTCCGTCACGGTCTTTTTTGCGGCGGGATCACCGTTCCACGCAACATTGATCAGCTCCTGCGGATAGTGCTCAATGGCGTCAGCCAGCTCGCTGACCTTGCAGCCGCGGTGGCAGACGATGCGAAGCAGCTGCAGCGCAGCAAGCTGTCCGTCGCCGGTCGTCATATGGTCGAGGAAGATGATGTGACCGGACTGTTCGCCGCCGAGCACCATGCCCTCTTTGATCATCATTTCGAGCACGTTGCGGTCGCCGACCTGCGCGCAGTGCACCTGGAAGCCATGCTCACGGGCGTACTTGTGCAGGCCGATGTTCGACATGACCGTGGCGACGAAGCCGCCGCCGATCAGGTCACCCTCTTCGTGCATCGCCGTCGCGCAGATCGCCATGATCTTGTCGCCGTCGAGCTCACGGCCCAGCTCATCGACCGCCAAACAGCGGTCGGCGTCGCCGTCGAATGCGATGCCGATATCATAGCCGCCCGCCACAACGGCCGCCGACAGGCGCTCCAGATGCGTTGAGCCGCAATGGTCGTTGATATTGACGCCGTTCGGGCGGTTGTGGACGAATTTCGCCTTGATGCCAAAGCGCGTAAACAGTTCGCGCGCCGTGGCCGATGCCGCGCCGTTGGCACAGTCAAACAGCACGCGCAGGCCCGTCAGGCCCTCGGGCGCCGTTGCAGCAATGTGGTCAATGTAGTGCTTCTTCTGGCCGTGGCCGCTGACGCGGCAGCCGATCTGCCCATGTGTTTTGACCGGGAGCAGCTCGTCGGAGAGGATCAGTTCCTCAATGCGCGCTTCGAGCGCGTCCGAAAGCTTGTAGCCCGCGCCGGAGAACAGCTTGATACCGTTGTGCTCATACGGATTGTGCGAAGCAGAGATCACAACGCCCGCGCTCGCCTTGTTCAGCACGGTCAGATACGCCACCGCCGGCGTCGGGATCACGCCGAGGTCCATCACGTCTGCACCGCAGCTGCAAAGACCTGCCGTCAGCGCACAGGCCAGCATATCCGACGAGATGCGGGTGTCCTGCCCGATCACGAACAGCGGCTTCTCCTCGCCCGCTTCACCAAACGCGACTGCCGCAGCCTGACCGATGCGAAATGCCAGAGGGGCGTCGAGCGTCTGATTGACGACGCCGCGGATACCGTCGGTACCGAATAATTTACCCATAGAGACTCTCCTCTTAAATCGAAAATTGTTCCTGCCCGGCAAATGGGATGCCGAGATGGTCATAGGCCAGATGCGTCACGCAGCGGCCGCGCGGTGTGCGCGTCAAATAACCGAGCTGCATCAGATACGGCTCATAGACGTCTTCAAGCGTGATGGCCTCCTCGCCGATCGTCGCAGCCAGGGTTTCCAGGCCGACCGGGCCGCCGCCGTAGTGCTCAATAATCGCTGTAAGCATCCGTCGGTCGATGGCGTCGAGGCCAAGCTGGTCAATCTCCAGCCGGTTGAGCGCCTCGTCGGCCGTCTTTTTCGTAATCACACCGTCGCCAAGCACCTGCGCAAAGTCGCGCACACGCCGCAGCATCCGGTTGGCAATGCGCGGCGTACCGCGGCTGCGCGAGGCAATCTCCAGCGCACCCTCCGGCTCAATCGGCATGCCGAGCAGCGCCGCCGACCGGCTGACGATGCGTGAAAGTTCCTCGTTGGTATACAGCTCGAGGCGCAGCGAGACGCCGAAACGGTCGCGCAGCGGGCTTGAGAGCTGCCCGGCGCGCGTTGTCGCGCCGATGAGCGTAAAACGCGGCAGGTCAAGCCGGATCGAGTTG
>CAZUKJ010000087.1:0-6938 GCA_964620855.1 uncultured Oscillospiraceae bacterium | reverse complement strand
AGACGCCGAGCAGAGAGTCCGCCTTGCCCATCTGAAAGAGCATGGTGCAGAAGTAGTTGCACTTGAGCAGGTTCTTCTTGCAGTCTTCCGGGGACATTTTGCCCTTACGGAGCTCGACCATCTTAGCAACCATCGCGTCCATCTCTTCGTAGGTCTCCGGGTCGATGATCTCGATGCCTTCGATGTCAAAACCGCCCTTGGCGGCGTTGGCCTTCACTTCCTCGATGTTGCCGACCAGAATCGGGGTCAGGTAGTCGCCGGAAGCCTTGATGCGGGCAGCGGCCTCGAGAATACGGGCGTCCGGGCCTTCGGTGAAGACAATTTTCTTCGGGTTTTCCTTGAGCATTTCGATGAGCTTGTCAAACATTGCTATGTACCTCCGTTTGTGTTCTTAAAATCGAAATCGCAATTGCGATGTTGTCCATCGGATATTATACAACAGTTTCCATCATATCTCAACTGCAATTTTGCACAGGTTTTCCTTTCGATGAGAAGCTTATTCCCATGATCCCTGCGCAGATTCCAGCACGAGCGGCGCTCCGGTCATCGGGTGCGTCAGTTCCAGACGCTTCGCGCAAAGAAGCTGCGTATGCAGCCCAACCCGGTCAGAATGTGCTTTGGAAGCGTCGGTAAAATATTGCGGGTCTCCGAGAATCGGGAAACCGGAATGCAGGCAGTGTACCCGCAGCTGGTGGGTGCGCCCGGTGATCGGGTGCAGCGCCAACAGGCTGGTCTCGCCGCGGCGCAGCACCTCAAACTCCGTGACAGCTGGCAGACCTCCATCGCCGGCTGTTCGCTGCATTCGCATCGGATCGGGGCGGAGGATCGGCGCTTCGATCACACCCCGATCAGCGTCTGGACAGCCGTAAACAAGGGCGGTGTAAGTCTTGAGAAACTGATGGTGCAGCTGCGCTTCGTGAAGCAGAGCGTGTACATGCGCATTTTTGGCGATGAGAACAACGCCCAGTGTGTCGCGGTCGAGCCGTGTGACCGGATGTACGGCGCATTTCTGCCCGGTTTGCAGGTAGTAGCCATAGAGATAATTGGCCAGCGTATCGGTGATACGGGAGGAAGAAGGGTGTACCATCATCCCGGCGGGCTTATCAATGGCAAGAAGCGCTTCGTCCTCATAGAGAATCGAGAGCGTTGCTGACTGCGCAGGGTAGTCCGGCGGGGGCTCTTCGATGCACACGGTGATCACATCGCCCGGCCCAACGAGATAGTTCGTAAACTGCGGCACACCGTTGACGCAGAAAACATGGTCATATTTCAGATGCTTGATCAGGCCGGTTGACATCCGAAGCTCCCGGCGAAGGAAGCTGGAGAGCTTTCCTGTGCGGTCAGCTGTCACAGTCAGGGTCATGGCGCACCTCCATTCTACCTGCGTATTTTAGCCTGAAACAGGAAAAAAAGCAACTAGGTCGGTTCGCTGCGGCGGTATGATTCTAGGACCTGACGCACCAAAAGCGTCCCGATCGGGAAGAGGATCATGCCGACAATGCCCATCAGCCGATATCCTGCATAGATGGATGGGAGCGTCAGGAGTGGATGCAGGCCGATTTGCTGACCAACGATCTTTGGCTCCAGCGAGGTGCGTGTGAGCGCGGTGACACCGTAGAGAATCAGAAAACCAATGCCGCAGCGTATTTGACCGCGCAGAAACATCATCAGCCCCCACGGGATCAGAATGATACCTGAACCAAAAACCGGAAGTGCGTCAATCAAGGCTATGATCAGTCCGAACAGCAGCGCGTAGTCCACACCGAGAAAGAATAGCCCAGCAGTCACAATGCAAAATGTAATACCCATCAGTTTGAGCTGTGCAATGCACCAACCGGTCAACGCCTGCTTGAGCCGGGTGAGGACAGGCAGCAGCCTGTCCCGGTACTTTGCGGGAAGACGCAGATGTAGCCAGCGGCTGACCTCCGGCAGGCGGGAAGAGAGAAAGAAGCTCGACAGTACTGTCATCACCAGAAACAACACTGCGTTCGGTAGTGCGCCCAGAAATGTGGTTGCATAGGAGAATACTTTCTGGTTGAGCGTATTCATCCATCCGGAACTTCCGGAAAACAGCCGCTGCACCCAGTTTTCCAGTGCAGTGCCCAGCCCGTCGGGCGCGCGCTTGGCAACGTCGGTCAGCCAGGTATGCAGCCGTGCCATCGGCTCGGCGAGGGTAGAGAGCATGCCCGGGAGCTGGTCAAACAGCGCTGTCAGTTCTACACAGACACGCTTGCACAGCAGCCAGATTCCTGTCCCCAGCAGCAGGTAGAACACACCGACTGCAACGCCGGTGCACAGCCATCGCGGCATGCCGGATTTTTTTCGCAGGAAGCGTACGGCCGGATCGGTGAGCTTGGCGATCAGCGCACCAAGCAGGAACGGCAGTGCGATCGGCAGGAGGTGCTTCACGCCGACAACGACGACAAGGACTCCTGTTACAGCATAAAAGAGAATACGAATCCACTTTTTATCGTCCATCAGACACCTCCTGAAGAAGTTTGGGCAGATTTAACATTTGTCTTTCTATATTATGTTGAAAAATAAAGCGTTCTGTTCCTTGAAATCATAAGGGACAAATGGTAAGATAGACCACAGTACAAAAACAAGTGATTGCAAGCGGTGGACAGGAGGCGCTGGATATGCAGGAAAAAACACAATATTTTCTCGTAGAGGCCGACGCACTGCCGGAAGTGTTTCGTCGAGTGGCAGAAGCAAATCGTCTGCTGCAGACCGGCGAGGCTGCAACGGTCGGTGACGCCGCGCGGATGACAGGGATCAGCCGCAGCGCGTATTATAAATACAGGGACAGCGTATTCCCGTTTGAAAATATGATGGCCGGACGTATTCTGACGTTTCAATTTATGCTGAAGGACCGTGCCGGCGTCCTGTCGGGGATATTATCCATTTTAGCCGATTGCGGCGCAAATATACTGACGATCAACCAGACAATCCCGTCGGGCGGCTGTGCTATGGTGACGATTACAGCTGAGACCAGCGAACTGCGGTGCTCGGTTGAGGGCATGATGAAACTGTTCGACAAGCTAGACGGCGTTGTTCGCGCCGAGATTGTCGCCGGATAAGGAGAGAGACGTTATGGTATCGATTGCTGTTTTGGGCTTCGGCACAGTCGGCAGCGGCGTCGCGGAAGTTCTGGAAAAGAATGCCGCTTCCATTGCCAAAAAGGCCGGTGAGGAGATCCAAATCAAATATATTCTCACGACGCACGATCATCCGGAAAGCCGGTTTGCCGGCCTGATCATTCATGATTACGAGGTGATCGAAAACGATCCGGAGGTTCAGGTTGTCGTTGAGTGCATTGGCGGTGTAAAGCATGCGCTTGACTATGCGCGGCGCGCATTGGGCGGCGGAAAACATTTTGTGACCAGTAACAAAGAACTGGTTGCTGAGTACGGCTACGAACTGCTGCAGCTTGCGCGAAAGAATGATCTGAATTTCCTGTTTGAAGCGTCCGTTGGCGGCGGTATTCCAATCATCCGGCCGCTGACAAGCTGCCTCGCGGCCAATGAGCTGACCGAGATCTGCGGGATTCTCAACGGCACGACGAATTACATTCTGACCAAAATGATCCGCGAAGGCGAGGCCTTTGACGCTGTGCTGAAGCAGGCACAGGAGAAAGGGTATGCAGAAGCGGATCCGACAGCAGACATTGAAGGACACGACACCTGCCGTAAAATCTGTATTCTGGCGGCGCTCAGCTTTGGTCGGCATGTTTACCCGCGGCAGGTGCCCACCGAGGGTATTACAAAAATTACGGCGGATGACGTCTCCTATGCAATGGCGGCAGGGATGCGTATTAAGCTGCTTGGCCGTGCGCAGCGGCAGGCGGATAACACGATTTGCGTTTACACTGCGCCGCATTTTGTCGCAGAGACGGACCAGCTGGCCAATGTGGAGGACGTGTTCAACGGAATTGTGGTAAAAGGTGATGCAATCGGCGATGTGATGTTCTATGGGCGCGGTGCCGGTAAGCTGCCGACTGCCAGTGCCGTTGTGGCGGATGTGATCGATGCCGTTAAGCACTTCGGGACGAAGAAGTTTGTGGACTGGGCAGACGGCGGCAATGAAGTCGTCAGCGATGCGGCGGATCTGCCGATGCAGTGGTTTATCCGAACCAACGAGAGCGAGATGCGCATCGGAGCGGCATTCGGTCAGGCGAAGATGATTCGTGCCGATGTTTCCGGGCAGCTTGGCTTTATCACAGCGCCGATGACGCGCCGTGAGCTGGAACAAAAAATCTCGGATGGTTTTGTTGTACTCTCCCGGATTCCCGTTCTGGAATCTGCGTGAATAAACTGGAATATTAGCAAACGTTCCCGAATGGAACTTGAGATGGGGAGGATCCTATGTCGTTGATTGTTCAGAAGTTCGGCGGAAGCTCTGTTGCCAATGCCGAACGAATTTTCAATGTGGCGGATATCGTCACAAAAACGTATCAGGCCGGCAATGACGTTGTGGTTGTTCTGTCCGCGCAAGGCGACACCACGGACGACTTGATCGAAAAAGCTGCCGAGATCAATCCGAATTGCTCCAAGCGAGAGATGGATATGCTTTTGGCGACCGGTGAGCAGATGTCGATTGCGCTGATGGCGATGGCGATCGAGAAGCTTGGTTTTCCGGTCATTTCTCTGACGGCGTGGCAGGTCGGTATGCACACCAATTCTGCCTACGGTGCAGCACGCATCCAGCGTGTGGACGGCGACCGGATCCGTCAGGAACTGGATAACCGGAGAATCGTGCTGGTTGCCGGATTCCAGGGCATCAGCAAGTACGATGATATTACGACGCTGGGCCGGGGTGGCTCGGATACGACGGCTGTTGCGCTGGCTGTTGCACTCAAGGCCGACCTTTGCCAGATTTACACGGATGTCGACGGCGTCTATACTGCCGATCCGCGTCTGGTTTCCGATGCAAAGAAGCTCGATGAGATCACCTACGACGAGATGCTTGAACTGGCGTCTCTCGGTGCGCAGGTACTGCATAATCGCTCGGTTGAAATGGCCAAACGCTACCAGATCAAGCTCGAAGTGCTTTCGAGCTTCTCAAGAAAACCCGGCACGATTGTCAAGGAGGTTGTCAAAGTGGAAAAAACGTTTATCAGCGGCGTCGCAGCCGATAAAAAGATCGCGCGTATTGCGCTCATTGGCCTGCAGGATAAGCCGGGCGTCGCCTATAAGCTGTTCTCGCTGCTGGCGCGTAACGGCGTCAATGTCGATATCATTCTGCAGTCGATCGGCCGTGCGGAGTCGAAGGATATCAGCTTTACGGTCGATGAGAAGAGCCTTGACGAGGCGCGTGTGCTAATCGAATCGCACAAAGACGAGTTGGGCTACGATCATGTGGACTACAGCAATGACGTCGCCAAAGTGTCAATTGTCGGCGGCGGCATGGTTGCCAACCCGGGTGTTGCTGCGACGCTTTTCGAGGCGCTTTATGAGGCGCACATCAACATCCGCATGATCACGACCAGTGAGATCAAGATCTCGGTCCTGATTGACAAGGTGGATACAGAGCGTGCGATCCAGGCGATCCACGAGAAGTTCTTCCGCGTGCAGCGCTGAAAACATTCTGCTTGCTATTAATACTTATCGCCCTCCCAGCGTAAAATGATGCCGGGAGGGTGATTTTTTGAAAAAACGAACATGGCTGGTGTACATCGCAGCCGTACTGGCAGGTACGGCGCTGCATTTTATCTACGAGTGGTGGCCGAATCCGCTGATTGGTCTGATCGCACCCGTCAATGAAAGTGTCTGGGAGCACATGAAGCTGCTGTTCTGGCCGTTTTTTGGTGCTGCGGTCTGGGACTATTGTCATGACCGGCGGCTCTGCGTATGGGGCGCGTACATGGCAGCGCAGCTCCTGATGCCTGCGGCGCTGCTGGGATGCTACTATCTGCTTGAGACCGGATTTGGCTTGTCGGGCCTGGTCATTGATTTGGCACTGTACTATCTGACGATGGCCGGCGGCTTCTGGTTTGCCGGTCAACATCGCAATTCGGCGAAATTTGGCTCGGCGGCAGGGGTGTTGACCATGGCCGCGGCGGTCTACGGTTCCTGCCTTCTGGTGTTTACCATTGCAGCGCCGAATTTCCCGATATTTCGGGAAAAATAAGTGAAAAATCATATTGACATCCATGCGGCTGTGTGCTAATATATCTGAGCAATAAAGAAGGAACGGCAGCCCCGTGACTCACCGCAAGCAAAGCAAAGCGGTTAACATGGAATTCTTCCCCGTTAGGGGTTTTCTGTGCGTGGGTGCCTGTCGGCATCCACGATTTTTGTTTAGGAGGTGCTTACCATAGCGAAAGCAGAACATCAGCTCAATGAGGAGATCAGAGACAAAGAGGTACGAGTGATCGGTCCGGACGGCGCGCAGCTCGGTATCATGTCCAGCAACGAAGCGCTTGACCGCGCAGCAGAGCTTGAACTCGATCTGGTCAAGATCGCGCCGCAGGCGCAGCCGCCTGTGTGCCGCATCATGGATTACGGCAAGTTCCGTTTTGAACAGGCCAAGAAAGAAAAGGAAGCCAGAAAGAACCAGCACGTTGTTGAAGTGAAAGAGGTTCGCATGTCGCCGAATATCGACAGCAACGACTTCAATGTCAAAGTCAAGAACGCGCAGAAGTTCCTCAAGGATGGCAACCGCGTCAAAGTCACTGTCCGCTTCCGCGGCCGCGAAATGGCGCACACCAACCTCGGTGAGCAGCTGCTCAAGCAGTTCGGCGAATCCTGTGCTGAGGTTGCCACTGTGGATAAGAACCCCAAGCTGGAGGGCCGGAACATGTCGATGTTCCTCTCCCCGAAGGCTGCCAAGTAATAGCAGTACCTGATTACGGAAAAGGAGATTAGTACAAATGCCGAAGATCAAAACCCATAGCGGCGCGAAGAAAAGATTTAGCCTGACCAAGAACGGTAAGGTCA
>CAZUKJ010000086.1:0-6940 GCA_964620855.1 uncultured Oscillospiraceae bacterium | reverse complement strand
GCCTTCCCGGATGTACCGCTGCTGCCTGCGCAGGCGGCGAGGGTGAAAAGCATGGCAGCTGCGAGCAGCAGCGAGAACAGCCTGGTAAGTTTTTTCATGATGGTTCCCTCCGTTTTTATTGGGATTGTTCGAGTTTGTCAAATGCCTGTTGGAGCAGTTCCAGTGTGATGGGATAGGGGTTGTGGTCGATGTCGTGCATCCGGAGCACTTGCGGGAGGATGCGTTCGAGATCGGAAGATTCGACCTCAATGTCCGAAAGCTTCGTCGGCAGGCCGATGGAGCGGTTGAATGCGAGCATGGTGCGGAACATGTCGTCCTGTCCGTCAACCAGCAGCAAGATTAAGACGCCAAAGCCGACGACTTCGCCGTGCAGATGGTTCTTTTCCACGGGGAGATCCGGGAAGGCGGTCAGCGCGTAAAAGACGGCGTGGGCCAGGCCGGTGTTGTAATCAATGATCTGCTCCGTTGTGACAAGAATCGAGACGATGCCGGTCGTGACGATCACGGCCAGGACGACCTGCTCGAAGGCGTCTGTGACGAGGCCTTTTTCGTGGTCGAGCATAGCCTGCGCGCCGTACTGCAGCAGCGGATCGAGGCACATGCGGCTCATGCCGACGCCGAGGGCGTGGTAGTGGGCGAGTTCGTCGCCGCGCGCAGACATTGTGGCTTCAAAATACTTGGCGTAGGTGTCGCCGATTCCGGCCCAGAGATAGCGCGTTGGGGCGGCGGCGATGACCGGCGTGCAGATGAAGGCGTGCGTCGGCGGCTTCGGCAGAAAGCACGGCTTGTCAAAGCTGCCGTCCGGCTTGTAGACGATGGAGACGGCCGTGGTCGCCGCACAGGTCGAGGCGATGGTCGGGAAGGTGAAGACCGGCTTGCCGGTTTCCAGACCGACATATTTGCAGGTGTCGAGCGCCTTGCCGCCGCCGACGGCGAAGATCATATCCGCGCGGCGGACGCTTTCGCAGCGGACAAGCGCTTCGACATTTTCGCGGGAACATTCTCCGCCGTACCATCGGAAGTCCAGCAGCGTGATCACGCCTTCGGCGGCGGCCCGGATGCGGTCGCCAATGGCGTCGATGGCCTTGTGTCCGCCGATGACGACGGCGGTTTTTCCATAAGCGCCGCAGACGGCGCCAAGCTGATTCAAAACATCCTCACCGATCGAGTACGACGGCAGACAGATTGAGTAATTTTTCATCATAAACGATCACTCCTCATAGTCAAACGAGCCGATGCTGCGGATATACGGCTGGTAGCGCGCCCCGATGGCTTTGTGCAGCGGGTGCTGCAGGTATGCCTGCAGTGCTTCCGGCCCGGTCAGTGTCAGCTCAATCATCACGTCAAAGTTTTGCGCCCGGTCGAGGGTGTTGCGCCTGACGCAGCACGACACGATCGCATCGGGCAGCGCGGCGGCCAGCGCGGCAAAGGTCTTGCGGTAATCGCGCTCGGCGGCTTCGTCAAACCGGCCTTCTTCCAGCTTCATAAACACCAGATGCTTCACAGGCAACCCCTCCGGACAATAAAAAAACAGTCTTATCCTTACAGAAAGGACAAGACTGAAACATCCTGCGGTACCACCTTAATTGGTCAAACGACCCACTCACGAAGCTGCCAGCACAGCTCCCGCCTTTAACGCAGGCATACGCTCCGGTTACTGGGCCTGCGCCGTTCGCCTTTGCCTCGGCGGTCCATTTGCCGTGCCGCTTTCTGCAGGGTTTCCAGCTGCCCCCTGCTCTCTGTGAGTGCGCTTACGGTTTGATCTCCGCTTCAACGGTTTACTGATATAAATTTGTCCTCATTATACCGCCGCTAAAAAATTTGTCAATCCCTTTTTCGAAAATTCCGCGAACGGCTATAAACCATTCTATGCGCTGCTCAGGCGTGGTGCGACCGGCGCCGTACCGGTTCTGCTCTGCCTGCTGGCCGCCTGCGGTCTTTATCGTAAATTGAGCGCGGACAGATTTGCGTTATCGCCCCGCCCGATTCCGGGCGGGGCAGCTTTGCGCCTTCTGCACTTTTTTGCTGTAAAACGCAAAACTGCAGTTGACAGACGGCAAAAACCGCCTTAAACTTGAACTATTCGCGAGGAGGCGCAGACAGACATGGTAGGACTTGGTACAATCATCAACACGGCCGGTATTCTGGTCGGCGGTGTATTTGGTATTTTCTTCGGCAGATTTCTCACGGAGCGTCATCAGACAACGCTGACGACGACCTGTGGTATCGCGACGCTGTTTCTCGGCATTTCCGGCGCGCTGGAGGGTATGATGAGCATTTCCGACGGCACGCTCGTCAGCGGTCATTCGCTGATGATCATCCTCTGCCTTGTGCTCGGTGCGCTCATCGGCGAGAGCTTGAACATCGAAGGTGCGTTTGAGCGCTTCGGCGAGTGGCTCAAGAAAAAGACCGGCAACGCCAAAGACGGCGGCTTTGTCGACGCCTTCGTTACGGCGTCGTTCACCGTCTGCATCGGCGCCATGGCCATCGTTGGCTCGATTGAGGATGGCCTGACCGGAGACTACTCGATTTTGCTCGCCAAGACCGTGCTCGACTTTATCATCGTCATGGTGCTGACCGGCTCGATGGGCAAGGGTGCGATCTTTTCGTGCGTTCCGGTTGCTCTTTTGCAGGGCGGGGTGACAATCCTGGCGCGCTTTATCGAGCCACTGATGACGGAATTGGCGCTGTTTAATCTGTCGATGGTCGGTTCGATCCTGATTTTCTGCGTCGGACTGAACCTCGTCTGGGGAAAGAAAGTCCGCGTGGCGAATCTTCTGCCGGCGATTGTGATCGCCGTCGTGTTTGCCTTCCTGCCGTTTAATCTGTGAGGCGGCCTGCGGCACCAATTCGATGCATTGGGCGGAAAGGAGCAACGCAATGAAGCGATTTCGAAAGATCTATCTCGAAATCTCCAATGTCTGCAATCTGCGCTGCAGCTTCTGTCCGGGCACAAAGCGGACGGGCCATGTGATGACGGAAGAAGAGTTTCGGCAGCTGCTGCCCAAATTGCAGCCGTGGACGGATTATCTGTATTTTCACCTGATGGGCGAGCCGCTGCTGCACCCGCAGCTCGGCCGGTTTCTGGAACTGGCCGGTGAGGCCGGTTTGAGAGTGATTTTGACGACGAACGGCACGCTGCTGCGTGAGCAGACACAGACCCTGCTGACCGCACCGGCGCTGCATAAGGTCAATATCTCGCTGCACGCCTTTGAGGCCAACGACCTCGCCGTGCCGTTTTCCGACTATCTCGACGGCTGCTTCTCATTCGGACGCGCTGCGGCGGGGAAACCGCTTGTCGTCTACCGGCTCTGGAATGGCGGCGGCGCGGATGCACGCAACGGCGAGATTCTTGCGGCAATGGAGCGGGCGTTTCCACAGCCGTGGGTCAGGGAGCGGCGCGGCACGCGCCTTTCCGAGCGTGTCTATCTCGAATACGGCGACAAGTTCGACTGGCCGGATCTCACCGCGCCGGATGGCGGCGCGCGCGTATTCTGCTACGGCCTGCGCGATCAGATCGGCGTGCTTTGCGACGGTACGGTTGTGCCGTGCTGCCTCGATCACGAGGGAGATGTGGCACTGGGCAATCTGTTCTCACAGGAGCTGGGGGAGATCCTTGCCTCGTCCCGCGCAGCTGCGATTTATGACGGCTTTTTGGCGGGCGCAGCCCCGGAGGCGCTCTGCCGCCGCTGCGGCTTTGCCAGAGCGCGGTTCGGCAGGAAATAGCACAGCAAAATCGCGGACCGCAGGCATGTGTTTGCCTGCGGTCCGATGTGTTATATGGCCGCTCACGCGCCGTGTATCGGCGCTGTGGGCGACACGATCTGACAGGGGATGTCCTTGCGGCGGTTTCGGAATCGTGCTATACTAACGGCATCCGGTCAAAGGAGACGATGCTGTGAATTGGGTATGGGCGCTGTTAGGCGCGGCTGCGGTGTTGGCGGCTTTGGTTTTGGCGCTGTCTGCCGTTTGCTTTCTGATCGTGTTTTACGCACCGCGCAAAAAGGGCTCTGCGGCGACGCAGGAGCCGGATCTTCCGCGCGGAAAAGCCTATGAGCCGTATCGGGAGCTGATGCTCCGCTGGGCCTATGAGATGCGTGCTCTGCCGCGCGAGGATATTTCGATCACCTCGCACGACGGCCTGACACTTTACGGCAGTTACTATGAAAAAATCCCGGGCGCACCGGTGGAATTGATGTTTCACGGCTACCGCGGAACGGCGGAGCGTGATCTGTGCGGCGGTGTGCAGCGCTGTTTCGCCTGCGGGCGCAATGCGCTCGTCGTCGATCAGCGCGCGGCGAGCCGAAGCGACGGCCGCGTGATCTCGTTTGGCGTCAACGAGCACCGCGACTGCATCGCCTGGGCGGAATTTGCGGCAGAGCGGTTCGGCCCGCAGACGCCGCTGATTTTAACGGGCATTTCGATGGGCGCGGCGACGGTGATGATGGCGGCGGGCGAACCGCTGCCGAAGAGTGTCGTCGGCGTGCTGGCCGACTGCGGCTACACCTCGGCCCGGGAGATCATCTGCAAATGTGCCGACCAGATGCATCTGCCCTCCCGACTGGCTTACCCGCTCGTCCGCCTCGGCGCAAGGCTCTTTGGCGGCTTTGATCCGGACGACGCCAACCCGGTTGAGTCGCTCAAGCGCTGCTGCATCCCGGTCATTTTCTTCCACGGTGAGGCCGATGACTTCGTGCCCTGCGAGATGAGCCGCGTCAACTATGCGGCCTGCGCAGCGCCGAAGCGGCTTGTGACCGTGCCGAACGCCGGTCACGGCGCAAGCTTCCTGATCGATCAGGAAGGATATCTGGCGGAACTGGACGCCTTTGCAAAAGAACATCACTGGTCGCAGAGAGCGACTTGAAACAGAAAGAGAGAGGGACCTGATATGCTGACTGCAGAGAACTATCCCAATGTATTTTCCCCCATTCAAATTGGCCCGGTGACACTGAAAAACCGCCTCGGGTTTGCGCCGATGGTCTGCAACAAGTGCACCATTGACGGCACCGTGACCGATTCGATGGTCGAATTTGTCTACAGCCAGGCCACCACCGGTGTCGGCTACGTCACCATCGGTGATACGCAGGTCGATGACGATCTCGGCGGCGCATTTATGGCAACGCTGAACATCGCCAGAAAGACCAGCGTTCCCGGCATGATCCGGCTGACCGAGGCGGCGCAGTTCGGCGGCGCGGTGCTCTCTGTTGAGCTCAATCACTCCGGCCGCGGCGCAAAGGATGATCTGTGCAAGGGCCGACCGATTGCGCCGTCGGCAGTGTGCTTCCCCCGCTGCAGCCAGAACGTGCGCCCGATGGAGCGCGAGGATCTCGAACGCGTCAAGGCGCAGTTCGTCCACTGCGCGAAGCAGTGCGTGCATGCCGGATTCCGGATGCTGATGGTCCACTGCGCGCATAACAATCTGCTCGGTCAGTTCCTGTCGCCGCTGTCCAACCGGCGCACGGATGAGTATGGCGGCAGCGCGGAAAACCGCCGCCGCTATCCGCTCGAGGTGCTTGCGGCAATCCGGGAGGCCGTCGGGCCGAAGATCGCCATCGAGGTGCGCGTAAGCGCCGAGGAGATCACACCGGGCGGTCTGGAATTTGAAGAGTCGCTGGCCTTTATGATCGAGGCGCAGCGCTACTGTGATCTGATCCATGTTTCGCGCGGTATCGTCTATGACGATGCGGGCATCTACACGCTGCCCACCTACCTGCGCCGGCGCACGCTCAATGTCGAGTGGGCGCGCAAGGTAAAGCAGGCACTGGAGATTCCGGTTGCCGTGGTCGGCAATTTCTCCACGCTCGAAGAGGCGGAGCAGGTCATTGCCTCCGGTGCGGCAGACATCGTCTGCGCGGCGCGTATGTATCTGGCCGATCACGAACTGGTCGAAAAAACGCTGCGAGGCGAAACGGAGACGGTTCGTCCGTGCCTGCGCTGCCACCGCGGCTGTATCGATAATTCGGCCCGCGGCAAGGCGATCCACTGCGCGATCAACCCGGAACTGGGCTTTGAAGAATTTGAGCGGGTGCTTCCGGTGCCGAAGGCGCGCCGCAGAGTGCTCGTTGCAGGCGGCGGCCCGGCTGGCCTGCAGGCGGCGCTGACCCTGCGCAAACGCGGCCATGAGGTCATTGTCTGTGAAGCGGCAGACCGGCTCGGCGGATTGCTGATCGATGCGGCCGCTCCTGCCTGCAAGGACTATATGAAGGAGTATCTGGCGTGGCTTGTGCACGCGGCTCAAACCTGCGGCGCGGACATTCGCCTCAATACGCGCGTCGATGCGGCGCTGGTTGAAGCGCTTGCGCCCGATGCAGTCATCGTGGCCACCGGATCGAAGTATCTGCGTCCCGGCATTGAGGGCATTGACAACGACGGCGTCGTCATGCTGACCGATGTGGAGAGAAAGCGCGTTGTGCCGGGCAAGAAGGTGCTCGTGTGCGGCGGCGGTTCGTCCGGTCTGGAGTGTGCGCTCGGCCTTGCAATGGAGGGCCACGAGGTCGCTGTTGCCGACCTGCTTCCGCTCGATCGGTTTGCGGCCGGTATGCCGTATTTCCCGCGGCTCGATCTGCTCAAGTGCCTGCAGGAGCACGGCGTGCGCCTGCTGCCGGAGCACAGAATCGTCCGCTTTACCGAAAGCGGCGCAGAACTGTCCGGGCCGGACGGCGCGGTTACGGAAACGGCAGACACCTGCATTCTGGCGCTTGGCGTCAAGGCCGATACGGCGCTGCTGGATGAGCTGCGCGGCAGGTATCCGGTTGATATCATTCCGGCCGGTGATTGTGCCGGCGGTCAGAATCTTTATGATGCGACCCACTCGGCGCATTTTGCTGCATTGAAAATCGTATAAGCAAAAGCGCCCGGAGATGGCGGGTGCTCGTAAAACAATGAACAGGCGCAAGAGTGCACTTCGATACACCGCTTGGTGTACCGTGCGAGCATCCCT
>CAZUKJ010000085.1:0-6991 GCA_964620855.1 uncultured Oscillospiraceae bacterium | reverse complement strand
ACTCGATGCTGCCTTCCGCAGACTCCCACTTGGAAACGGTCTCGATTACGAAGGTTGCAATCTTCGCGCCGGTCTCGGTGTTGACCATGACATAGCTGCCGTCATCCCACAGATGGGTGATGCCCTTCACGGAAGAGCCCGCGCTGTTGAGTGCCATGCTGCCGGTAACGCCGTTTTCGGTAATACCAGCCTCATAGTCAGCAGCAGTGTAGACTGCATACTTCAGCATGGAAGTATTGCTGGTGTTGCGGTAGACATAGACGCTGTAGCCGTTTTCATTGCGGTCCGTCGCTTCAATCTTGAAGCTGTTGAACCAGTCGGTATGCCAGGTGGTAGACCAGTTGATGTCGGCGTCATAAGACTCGATGCTGCCCTCAGCAGACTCCCAGACGGAGCTGCTCTCCTGTCCTTCTTCCTGCGCAGACTCAGATGCAAGCACTGTAACAGGGGAAACAGAGAGAAGCATTACAAGGCAAAGCAGCAAACTGATAATTCTGCTTGAAGTTTTATTCATGCAAAAACCTTCCTTTCTAATGTGTACTTATTCGAACCGTACAATCAATTAGCGTGCAGCACCTCCTTCAAGGATCATTCTGTTTCTCTGCGAGAAACAGAAAAAGGGGTACCCCTTTTTCGAAATTTAAGTTTGTTTGCAAGTATAATACTACTACAGTCGATGCAAGGCATGACATCAAAAAAAGAGAACTGTATACA
Organism: uncultured Oscillospiraceae bacterium; assembly: GCA_964620855.1. Taxonomy (GTDB): domain Bacteria; phylum Bacillota; class Clostridia; order Oscillospirales; family Oscillospiraceae; genus CAKTOF01. The sequence continues at coordinate 6,277 of CAZUKJ010000085.1, read as the reverse complement.
CATCATACTTCAAAACAAATTATACAATCTAGGCAAATCCTTGTCAACCACGCCGTTCCAAATTGTGTAATATCACCAAAAATCGTTTTTTACCAAACAATAAAAGCTTGAATGTCTATCTTAATTGTCTATAAAATAAAAAAAGAGGCCGAAGCCTCTTTTTTTATCGCACAATATAGGGAACTTAGACTCTCTCTTTGACCTTGGCGGAACGGCCCATACGGTCGCGGAGATAGTACAGCTTCGCACGGCGAACTTTACCGCGGCGAACAGTCTCAACGTTGACAACGTTGGGAGAGTGAACGGGGAAAACCTTCTCGCAGCCGACACCAAAGGTGACGCGGCGAACAGTGATGGTCTCCTCGATGCCGCCATGCTTCTTGGCGATGATCGTACCCTCAAAAACCTGGATACGCTCGCGGGAACCTTCCTTAATCTTGACATGGACGCGGACAGTGTCGCCAACGTTCATAACCGGAAGCTCCGCCTTCTTGTACTGATCGGTAAGTGCTTTCAGCAGATCCATTTTACTTGTTCCTCCCTATTCAAAATTTGGGATGTTCGTACCGCAGGAAATGCCGCAATCCCGCAGGACCGGCGCGGCAGAGGACCATCCTGGTCACAAGCCCGTCTAGTATAGCACGGGAAGGTTGGAAAATCAAGCAATTTTTCAGGATAATTACCGTTTTTCAAAGGGTTTTTTTAAGGCTTTGCAAAGCAGCATCGCGCACAGGCCGTTGAATGCGCCACTCAGGACTGCAGTGATCATCAATACCGGCCCATAGGCAAGAACCGCTGGTGTTCCAAGCACAAAAACCGCAATCATCATCTGACCTGCCATATGGGCCAGCGCGCCCAAAACGCTAACCACCCAAAGCTGATCCATCCGTATAATCCGATAAGACGACAGCGCCATAACGGCAAACGCCAAAACACCGCCTGCAATGCTATAAAGCAATGCAGAAACCGTTCCGGTTACGAAGCTGCCGAGCAGTACGCGGACCGTCAGAACACAGGCCGCTTCCTTCCGGCCAAGCAACCGCATTGCAGTCAGCGTCACAAGATTTGCCAGTCCCAACTTAAACCCCGGGATCGGCAGCATCGGTATCTGCGCCTCGAGTACAAAAATGACCAGCGCCAGAGCCGACAACAGTCCAACGCGCGTGATCCGTCCGGTACTCATTGCTCGTCTGCCACTTCTTCAGTGACCATTGAAGTCTCCTCTAATGCGGAATATCCAATGTTTCCAAGAACATGGCTGTAAAGCATAATGATCACAACGCAGAGCGCCGCCATGACGGCAAGAACAACCGCGATCAGCCAGCGAGGGGCGGGCGCATCTTTGGATGGCTCCGCCTGTTCTGTCTGCATCGCGCCGCAGAACCGGCACATTTTTACGAAATCCTGAATTTCTTCACCGCAAGAAGGGCAAATCATCGGATCATCCTCCGTTCCTCAGAACATTTTTCTTCAGTTTATCACGCTTTATAAAAACTAACAAGTCTTTATCCATGGAATCCCTGCTATAAAACCCCTCTGCGCGGCGCGCAGAGGGGTTTTATGCTCGGGTAATGTTATACTTCCGCGATGACACCGCACGCGATCTTCTCCCCCGCGTTTCCGGATGGCTGTGTATGGAAATCATCTGCGTCATGATGGATGATTATTGTCCGCCCAATCACATCGCGGACACGAAACCGATCCGTCAGGACGCTCATCCAGGCACCGGTCTGTGTGCCAAGCAGCGGCGGCAGATCCCCCGCATGGCGCGAATGCTGCACAGCGTCCGGGTTGTAATGTCCACCGGATTGCTCAAACTGCTTGCCTTCGCAGCTGCCGCCTTCGTGAATGTGCAGCGCATAAAAGCCGGTCGGTGAATCAGCCGGCAGGCCGGACACATTGACAGAAATCAGCACGCCGTTCTGCCGCTGAAAAAATCTTGCTTCCCCCATGAAATCCGAACCATTTTCACCCCGAATCTGTGCAATCGCATCGGGTCTGGAATCCATAATGCAGTTCAACCGATCATCTCCTTTCTCCGAATCATGCTATGCTGCTGCTTAGAATGTCGTGCATCATACCAAATGAAAAAAGCAGCAGATGCACCACATAGCACACCCGCTGCTTTTCGCAGTTGCATATTTTAAATGTAGAGTTCGTTGTGCTTCCTTACGGCGCAAGCCTTACTCAGCATCGTGCCGATGCGTTCCAAAAACTCCGGATCAAGGTTTCGGGCGCCAACCGGGCATGCTTCAATGCACGCCATACAGGAAATGCACTCGTTTTCCTCGGTTGTCGTCGGGTCATGCTTCGGGATCGCACCAACCGGGCATACATCGACACACACACCACACCCAATGCACATATCGGAAACGAACGGGTGTTCCGCCGAACCGTGCGACTCCTTATAGGGTCGGTTGCCCGGGATTTGCAGTGCAGTAACTGCACCTGCGCGCAAAGCTTCTGCAATGCGATCTGCAAACGCAGAAAGCTCTGCTGCATCCTCCGCATCCGGCCGACCGGCACAGACGGTTCTGGAAACAGAATGCTCCGTCAGCGCAGCCACGGCAGCCACCGTCACCATACCGGCTTTTTCCGCGAGATCCTGCAGCTCAACGAGCGTATCTTCATATTCACGACCACCGTACGCAACGACAAGCACCGCTTTCGCGCCATTGCCGCCGAGCGCAGCGACACGCTCTGCTGCAGGTACCGGCACTCTGCCGCCAAAGGCAGGCGCCGCGATCACGCAGATATCGTCGGAAGAAAACGAATATTCTGCGCAGTCAACATCGGCGCGGGTCAGATTGATCAGGTCATATGTTCCTCCGAGTTTTTGTGCAAGAATACTCGCGGCTTTCATTGTTCCTCCGGTGGGACTAAACACGATACACTTGACGCCCATTGTTATCCATTCCTTTCAAACGCTTTACTATGTTTGCCGGGATGTTTGCCGGGAAATCATATGCGAAGTTATGCAGCATCTGTGTATGATTTTATCATGCAGCAGAGTTCTTTTCAACTAAGATGGTTTGTGACCAAATCTAAATATTCTGTAAATTTTCAAAATGCGCTCTACATTATTCAAATAATATGATACAATGATTTATGAAAACATTATGAGGTGATCAGTTGAAACTACGCAATTCACAAATGCAAAGTAAGCTGCAAGGCAAGCTGCATGAGGCGCTTGCTGCAGTTGTTCCCGTCATCATCATCGTGCTGATATTGAGCTTCACCATTGCACCGGTCTCTCCCAGCATTTTACTTAACTTCCTTCTGGGTGCGCTGCTGGTTATGGTGGGGATGATGTTTTTTACCCTTGGTGCAGAAATGTCTATGACACCAATGGGCGAAAAGGTCGGCATGAAGATGACGCAGACCAAAAATGTCCCGTTGATTATTGTTCTTAGTTTTATTCTAGGCGTCGTAATCACAATTTCCGAACCGGACCTGCAGGTTCTTGCCGAGCTTGTCCCTTCCGTACCGAACCAGACGCTGATTCTTGCAGTTGCCATTGGTGTTGGATTGTTCCTTGTGATCGCAATTCTCCGAATGCTTCTGAGCATTTCATTGTCACATCTTTTGGTCGTGCTGTACATCATCGTTTTTACGCTGTCATTTTTTGTTTCGCCCGACTTCCGCGCCATAGCATTTGACTCGGGTGGCGTTACAACCGGCCCGATGACAGTCCCCTTCATTATGGCCCTCGGTGTTGGTATCTCCTCGATTCGTGGAGACCGCCATGCCGCAGACGATAGTTTCGGTCTTGTCGCGCTTTGCTCTGTCGGTCCAATTCTGTCCGTTTTGATTCTTGGCCTGATCTTCAACGCAGGAGAAACCTCATACGAGGTTGTTCAAAACGTCCAGGTTTCTGATACCGTCGAATTGGTGCAGTTATTCACCCATGAGCTTCCGGCCTATCTCAAAGAGATTGCCCTGTCGCTGCTTCCGATCATCCTGTTCTTCGGACTGTTTCAGATCTTTTCGCTGCATCTCTCCGGAAGAAGTCTTGGGAAAATTGTTATCGGTCTGATTTATACTTATATCGGTCTGGTTCTGTTCCTCACCGGTGCAAATGTTGGTTTTATGCCCACCGGCACATACATCGGCAGCGTAATTGCCGGAGAATCTTACCGATATCTGCTCATCCCTATTGGCGCTGTGATCGGGTTCTTTATTGTAAAGGCCGAGCCCGCAGTCTATGTCCTCAACCATCAGGTTGAAGAGATCACGGACGGCGCTATTTCCGCCAATACGATGGGCACCTGCCTGTCTCTCGGTGTCGCAGCGTCCGTTGCGCTTGCAATGACCAGAGTTCTGACCGGTATCAACATTCTCTGGTTCTTAATTCCCGGTTACGCAATTGCTCTGGGTCTGAGCTTCTTTGTTCCCAAGATCTTTACAGCGATCGCGTTTGACTCCGGCGGCGTCGCCTCCGGACCGATGACAGCCACCTTCTTGCTGCCTCTGGCACAAGGCGCTTGTGTTGCCGTCGGCGGCAACCTCGTTACAGACGCCTTTGGTGTTGTCGCCATGGTCGCAATGACGCCGTTGATTGCAATTCAGATTCTTGGTCTGGTCTCGGTCATCAAGAACCGCTCCCGCTCTACCGGTGAGTACGCTCTGCCCGACTCCGATGAAGATGCGATCATCGAGCTTTGATCAGGGAGGGATTGTATATGAGTGAATTATCTATTATGGTGACGATCACCAGTCGTAACCTGACAAAAAAATTCATCAGCTTCTATGAGGAAATGAATCTCCCTGTTTCTTTTATCACTGTGGGAAACGGAACGGCGTCGAGCGAGATCCTTGACTACTTCGGCCTCGACGGCTCTGAGAAAAGTATTCTCTTCCACGCCGTTACCGATACGACATGGAAGGACGTCAAGCGTCAGCTCAGACGAAAGATGAACATTGATATTCCGGGCATTGGAATTGTCTTCCTCGTGCCAATGAGCAGCATTGGCGGAAGGAAAGCACTGAACTATCTCACCGCCCAGCAGGAATTTGTCAAAGGAGAGGAAACATCGTTGAAAGACACGAAATACGAATTACTCGTAACGATTTCGAATCAGGGATACACCGAACAGATCATGGATGCAGCCCGCAAGGTTCACGCAGCGGGCGGCACGGTAATCCACGCGAGAGGAACCGGCACCCATCTTGCAGAAAAGTTTATGGGTGTCACGCTCGTTCCTGAAAAGGAAATGATCTTTATTGTCGTTCGCAGCGATCAGAAAAACGATATTATGCAGGCCATCATGGATGAAGCCGGAACAGGAACAAAAGCCGGTGCAGTCGTCTTTTCTCTTCCCGTTACCGACACCGCCGGTATGCGCCTGATGGACGAGATTGAAGAATAATATCGCAGTCGGCAAATCTGCCGAAGGCAAATTTTCCATCAACAGGAAAGAGGACGGTATGCGTTTGCATACCGTCCTCTTTTGTATCGCCAGCAAATCATCGATTTGCTGCATAATCAATGCTACTATGTTTTCAGTTGAATTCTTTTGGGATCAGCATTTAGCCCCAAAAAGTGCCCTGTTTGCAAGTTTTTTCAGCCTCGTTCTTTGAGGGGGGTAATATATTTATCTGTCCTGCGCCTATATTGCCAACAACTTTCCGCATTTCACGAATTGCCGGGGGGGAACAGTTTTGCGCTGTTTCCCGGTATTTCTGTTTTGGGGCATTTTATCCCAAGCTAAGGCCATATGCGTCAGCACCGGACCGCAAAAAAGGGCCCCATGCAAGCCCAGCGCAGCGAATTGCGTGGGGAGAGGTGGAGCGACGGAGTGAGCGTGCTTCCGGCTTTGGCCAAAAGCGAGGGATACGCAGCCCGTGACGACGAGGGTTTGGGGATGCCACCAACAAGCATTTTCACAGGTCCGGCGGGATACATAAAACATCAAGTGTGGCCGCAACTTGAATTGCTTGCCAAAACGTGCATCCTAACAACACCCGCAAAACTAATTTTATATATATCGAATCAGTATTGCGTTTTTAATGATACCATGATATAATTACTGGGAGATTGGAGGTGAGATAGTGAAAAGTGAAACAATATCCAAGATTGTGAAAGCAAGTGGTGTTTCTGCCGGAGAACTTGTGCTTGTTCATTTTTGGGGCGAAGATGCAGATAAAGAAATCGCGAACCGTTTTGTTGCATCCGTTGCCGCATTCGGTGCAACACCTGTCCTCTTGCAGCAGGCCCGCTCTATCAATCGGGAAATCTTCTCGTCCGCAAAAGAAAGCTGTTTCGATGATCGGTATT
>CAZUKJ010000084.1:0-6991 GCA_964620855.1 uncultured Oscillospiraceae bacterium | reverse complement strand
GGGATTTATGAAGGATACATTTACCGGGGAGGGATATACAGTTTATCTTCTGCCCATTTACCAGGATTCCCTTCGATGTAGTTCCATATATCCCGGTAATCGTTATCGTTTCTAATCACATGATCATAAAAGCCTTTCTGCCAAACAGAAAATCCTGCTTCTTTTGAAATAACGCCTTTCGTCTGATTGATTACCGTCGAGATCGTAGGGGCGGCCATTGGCCGCCCGTCAATGTCTGTATTGATCTGCAGCAACAAATGTATGTGATTTGGCATAACAACAGCATGATCTACCGTAATTGCGGGATAGTGCCTGGGTATATCATAGATGACCTGTTTTACCATCATACCAAGATCCGTTAAAGGAACATTCTCCGGGCGGCCAATGGCCGCCCCTACATTTTTGAGAGGTAAGAAGTAATAGTAAATAGTGAAGAAGTGCGCTCTTGTATAAGGTGGACTTTTTGCGCCGGCTGCAGCTCGTCGCAAAATATTACTGCCGCGCGGGCAGACGGATTTTGGGACTTACTCTGTGCAGCCCAATGTGGTATAGTATTGAAAGAATCCAGCGCGTCCCGGCCCACACTAATAAATACCCCGCCGGAGTCCCCATCCCCTCCGGCGTTATGAAAGGAGAAACCCGGCATGCACGAGCGATATCCTCACATCTTTGAACCCCTGACGATCAAAAACACGACCTTCAAAAACCGCATCTTTACCGCGCCGACCACGGGCCACATGATGCAGAACAACGAGCCGTACTACCCCGAGCCGTCCTACATCAAAAACTATCTGCAGAAGGCCAAAGGCGGCGTGGCGTGCGTCAGCTGCGGCGGCCAGAAGATCGAGATGACCGGCCGTAACGCCATCCACACCGAGTTCAATATCACCGACGCGCGCGGCTGGAGAAACTTCATTCACATGACCGATGCGATGCACTTTTACGACGCAAAATGCTCGTATGAGCTGATCCACTTCGGCTCGGAGGGCGAGTACACCGAAGAGGCCAAGCAGGGCATCATCTACGGCTGCTCGGACTTCCTGCGCGCCGACGGTCTGCAGTTCCACCAGATGCCCGTGAGCGAGATGGAGCGCATCGCCGACCGCTATGCCGATCTCGCCGCGTGCGTGGAAAAGTGCGGCTTCGACTCGCTGCTGCTCCACGGCGGCCACGGCACGCTGCTGCAGGAATTTGTCTCCCCGCGCGGCAACTTCCGCGACGACGAGTTCGGCGGCCCGATGGAAAACCGCGCCAAATTCCCCCTGATGGTGCTCGACGCCATCCGTGCCAAAACCGGCCGCGACTTTCTCATTGAATACCGCATCTCCGGTTCGGAGTGCGTCCCCGGCGGCTTCACCGTCGAAGAGTGCATCGAGTTCGTCAAGCTCATCCAGGACAAGATCGACATCATCCACATCTCTGCCGGCGTCGTGCGCGAGAAGCGCCTGCGTGCGATCACGCACCCGACCAGCTTCCTCGAGCCGGGCTGTAACGCATACCTGGCCAAGGCAGTCAAAGCGTGCAGCGACATCCACGTGCCGGTGCTCACCGTCGGCGCATTCCAGAAGCCGGAGCTGATCGAGCAGACGCTCGCCTCCGGCGGCGCGGATATCGTGGCGATGGCGCGCGGTACGATTGCAGACCCGTTCACCGTCGAAAAATCCTTCGAGGGCCGCGAGGACGACATTGTTCCGTGCATCAAGTGCTTCCACTGTCTCGACGATTTTAAAAATACTCACTTCTACTCCTGCGCCGTCAACCCCGAGGCCGGCCGCGAGGACTACGAGGACATGCTCATTCCCAAGCAGTACCGCCGCCAGCGCGTGGGCGTCATCGGCGGTGGCCCGGCAGGCATGAAGGCGGCGCTGCTGGCCGCCGAGCGCGGCCATGAGGTCACGCTCTATGAAAAAGAACCCCAGCTCGGCGGTCTGCTCAAAGAGGCCGCAGCGATGGACTTCAAATACGACCTGCTCCACTATGAAAACTACCTGATCGGCCAGATCGAAAAGTCGGGCGTCAATGTGCGCCTCGGCGTGACGGCGACGCCGGAGATGATCGCCGCAGAGGGCTTCGACTCGGTCTTCTGCGCCATCGGCGGCGAGCCGCAGATCCCGGATCTGCCGGGCGTCGACGGCAAAAATGTCGTCCTCACCGAGCAGGCAGTGTTTGCGCCCGAATCGCTCGGCCAGAAGGTCGTCATCGTCGGCAGCGGCCAGACCGGCTGCGAGGTCGGCGTGCTGCTCGGCCGCATGGGCAAGGATGTGACGGTGCTCGGCCGCCGCCCGTCGCTCTGCCACGACGCGATGCGTACCTACCGCGAAGAGCTCGAAGGGCAGGTCTATGACCACTGCGCCGCCATCACCGGTGCAGCCTGCACGGCAATCACCGAGCGCGGCGTTGTGTATGTCAAAGACGGCGAAGAGCGCGAACTCGTGTGCGATACGATCGTGCTTGCGCTGGGTCTGCGCGCAAAGGTGCAGGAGGCCGAGCAGTTCCGTGCCTGCGCGCCCAACTTCCGCCGTATCGGTGACTGCGTCAAGCCGAGAAATGTCATGTGGGCCACCCGCACCGCCTACGAAGCCGCCATGAGCCTGAAATAATCGAAAATCGTCCAAACAAAAAGGGGAGTGTTGCAAAACGCAACACTCCCTTCTTTTTTGAAGTTTCAAACCTGCGGTTTGAAATGAAGTTCGCCCCAAAATACTTGCGAAGCAAGCTTCACTGCCTTAAGGCAGCTTCACTTGCCCGACAGGGGCAAACTTCGTTTCGGCACAGCACGCTGCGCTGTTTACCATACTGCCTGATCGGGCTGTGCCGAAGCAGCACTCCCTTTTGCGAAAGAATTAAAGGTGAGAGATCGCGCCTTCCTTGCGCGGAGCGGCCACGGGCGACTCATCGGCATGGCCGACGGCCAGCGCAAACAGCGGCACATAGCCCTCCGGCGCGCCAAGCTTCTCAACGAGGTCGGGGCGGCCGCCGGTCTCCATGCAGATCTTGAACGAGCCGAGGATGCACGAGCCGAGGCCGAGCGAATAGGCTGCAACGGCCATGTTCTGCGCGACGGCGGCACAGTCGCCGTACGAGCCAAGGTCGTTCTTGTCGCCGGAGACGACAATGGCCACCGGAGCACCGCGCCATGCGTCGAAGTCCGGAGCGGAAGCCAACTTGCGCGGCATCTCATCGGGAGAGCTGAGCATCGCGGCACGGTTGCCCTCTGTGACGGCATCGAGATACTCGCGGTCGGTGACAATGGTGATGTGCCACGCCTGACGGCCCATGCCGGTGGCAGCGTACTGGCCGCAGTTGGCGATCAGTTCGAGGTCTTCGAGCTTGACCGGCTCGGCAGTGTACTTGCGGATGCTGCGGCGGTGCAGCAGGCTGGCGATGGTTTCGTTCATAGAGATCTCCTCCTGTTTTTTTGTTTGTCTGAGAACAGTATACCACGCTTTCCGGGCGTTGACAACCGCTCTCTGCCGTGGCATATTGAAGGGGAAATGAGGTGATACCCGTGCAGATCACAGAAGTCCGGCGCGCACTCGGCGCGCACGAATGGGCCGAGCGCATCGAGCTTTTTGACACCGTCGACTCGACCAATACCGAAGCGTCCCGCCGCGCTGCGCTCGGCGCGCCCGAAGGGACAATCATCATCGCCTCGCGGCAGACCGGCGGCCGCGGGCGGCAGGGCCGCGCCTTTGCCTCGCCGGCCGGCGGCGTGTATCTTTCCATCGTGCTGCGGCCGAACATCCCGGTCGATGCGCTCGGCCCGGTGACGCTGCGCGCCGCGCTTGCCGCAGTCGACGCCGTCGAACAGGCTGCCGGTATTCGCCCGCAGATCAAGTGGACGAACGACCTTATCCTCGGCATGAAAAAGCTTGGCGGAATCCTCACGGAGCTGTCTGTCGCGCCCGATGGGACGGTGGGGCATCTGATCGTCGGCGTGGGCATCAACGTCCGCCGCGCGGACTTTGACCCGCCGCTGCAGGCGATTGCCACCTCGCTGGAAGAGCAGACCGGATCGGAGATTGCCCCGGAAGCCGTGGCGGCAGCGCTGATCCGCGCCCTGCACCTTCTTGCGTTCCCCGGCTCGCCCGACGATCTTGCGCGCTACCGCGCCACCTGTGTGACCCTCGGCCACCCGGTGAAGATCGTGCGCGGCAGTTCGGAGCGATTCGCTTTCGCTGAAGACCTCGCTCCCGACGGCGCGCTGCTCGTGCGCTATGAAGACGGCTCACGCGAAGCGGTGACCGCCGGTGATGTCTCGGTCAGGGGTCTTTGCGGCTACGTTTGACCGGCGCTTCACCACCGTTTTTTCCGCGCCGCCGCAGGGCGATTTGCCCGGCGACGCACGCCGCCGCGCACACCCCTGCACAGACGGCGATTACCACGAAGACACTCCCGCCCGCCATCGCGCCGGCATAGTAGCCGCAGGCGATCGCACAAAGCGAAAACTGCGCGGCAAAGATCAGGAGCGTACTGTGACCGAGGCGAAGCTTTTTGCGGTCAGCCTCGTCGATCGCGGGCAGCAGCGAGAGCCGCGAAAACGCCGGCAGCAGCACGGCAAACAGCGCCGCCATCACGGCGACTTCAAACGGCAGCAAAATCGTGTTTTTCACAAGACTGCGGAAGAGGTAGTAAAGGTAGCCCTTGCCGTAGAGCACGCTGCTCCAGAGCGCGCCAAGGGCGACATTCACGCCATAGTTGACCAGAAACTTTGCCGCGAAAAGCTTTCCGACGGTGATCCGGCGGCGGTAGAGAAACAGCGCGTAGATCACATCGCCCAGCACCGCCGAAAGCAGATAGCCGGGAAAATACCCACCCGTGGAGAACAGGAAAAACGAGAGCGTGTCCTGCGCGATGGCATAGAGTACTGCGAGCACCGGCCCGCACACCGCACACGCCACAGCGTTGACGAAGCAGGTAAAGTAGATATAGAGGTTTTCCCCGACGGTGACGAACAGGCTGCTGATGGCCACAGAGAGCGCACAGAACATCGCGCACAGCACCAGCATTTTGACGCTTTTCAGTTCGGCGGCAGCGGCGCGCCAGTATCCCGGCCGTGCTTCGGGCTGCGATTTCTTTTTCGACATAGCAAAAGACCTCCTGAGTATGTTGGCAAGGTGCCACATAGAGGAGATCTCCGGTATGCGGCAGCGGGATGCGGATACTGCATGGCAAACCGCGGTTTTTCGTCCCGAGGACAACTCCCCGTCCCTCAGGCACGTGACCCACAGCATCCTACTCTGCCAATATTGATTTCACCTTCATTATACGCACCTTTCGCGCGTGCGCAAGAGGAATTACGAATTTTTTTCGCAGGGCATTGCCAAACGCAGCGCTTCGGGGTATAATTCAGGTAGTAAGGAAAGGAACGAGACCTGAAGGAGGTATCCGCAATGAAGAATAAAAAACTGATCGTTTCGCTCGTGGCTGCCGTTGTCGCAGTCACATCGGCGGTTGCCGCGCTCATCATCTTCCGTGACCAGATCAAGGGGCTGCTTAACCGCTGCACCATGCCGAAAGAGTTTGAAGACTACGCCGACCTCGAGTAATTCCCATCCACCCGATCCATATCCACCCAGGGAGTGCTGCAGCCTGCAGCACTCCCTTTTCTGTCCTTGCGGCCGCATCGCGGCGCAGCAATCGGCCAAGGCCGAAAAATCATCCCCGCTCCCCTACGCCGCACTTCCCTTTCACCGTGCAATATGATAAAATAAATTCGCAATTTTTCCACAAACTGCGAATCTGCCCTCGGGAGGGATCATTTTGTCCAACACCTATACCCCCACCAAACTCTTTTCCCGCTATTTCATTCTGACCTGGCTCTGCGCGCTATGCCTGAATATGTGCCAGAATATGACCAACAACGCCATCACGCTCTACATCACCTCGCTGGGCATGTCGACGAGCTTTGCAGGCTTCCTCGGCATTCCATATGCGCTTTTGGCGATCGTGATGCGCTTCATCGGCGGCTCGTGGGTCGACCGCCGCTCGCGCCGCTCGCTCATGGTCATCGGCGGCCTCACCTACGGCATTACGGCGATCCTGTTCGGTCTGGTTCCGTCGGCCGCGGCGCTGGTTCTGCTGCGCGCGCTGCACGGCTTCGGCTACTCGTCGGGCCAGCTGGCCGCCTCGACTGCCAACGTCGACGTCACCCCACCGGAAAAGCTCAACCTCGGCATCGGTATTTACTGGTTCGCCTCTGCGATCTCACTCGGCTGCGCGGGCTATCTCGTCACCGGCCTGACCTCGGGCGGCAGCTTCACGCCGCTGTTTATCGTCTGCGGCATCTTCGGCATCCTCTCGGGCGTGGCGGCGATGCTGTGCAACTATGAGAAGAAGGGCGCGCAGTCCGGCCAGAAGGCCGTCCAGGCAGCCGAGGACGAAGCGCCGACCTATCGCGGCATTCTGCGTTTTATCGAGCCGAAGGCATACCGTCCCGCCATTTTGATCTTCCTGATGGCCGTGGCCGTCTCGTGCATTGCCATGTACATCCTGGTCTTCGCGCAGGAACAGGGTTACTCGAACGCCGGCATGGCGCTCGTGTGCGCGACGATCGGCATGGCGATCGGCAACCTGACTTCGGACCGGATCCTGAACCGCTTCGGCGCGCGCAACGCGCTGATGGCAACCTTCCTGATCGCGGCGCTCTGCCTTGCGTCGATGGCGCTGATCCCGACCTACGCGACCTACCTGCTCGCCGGTCTGGGCTACGGCTTCCTGCAGGGCGTCTGCCTGCCGGTGTTCTCGTACCTCGCGGTCGACGGCATGCCGGTGCACCGCCGCGGCGTTGCAGGCGGCACGGTCTACTGTATGCTTGACCTCGGCGTCGGCATCGGCACATACCTCTGGGGCGTCGTCATTGACGCGGTCGGCTTCCGCTCGACCTTCCTGACCGCCGCCGGTATGCTGCTTGTCGCCATGCTGCTCTCGCTGCTGTTCTATCTGCCGAAGAAGCAGAAATAACTGCTTAACCCGCCGCCCTTATTTCAGG
>CAZUKJ010000083.1:0-7027 GCA_964620855.1 uncultured Oscillospiraceae bacterium | reverse complement strand
CGATTCGGTCGCCCATCTCGATCGTACCGATTGGGTCGCCCTTACCGGCAAAATCAGCCGTGTGCCACCCTTCTGCCAAAACAGCATCAACGGCACGCTCAATCGCAGCTGCTTCATCCGGAAGATGGAACGAATACCGGAACATCATGGCAACCGACAAAATCGTTGCAATCGGATTGGCCCTGTTCTGACCGGCAATGTCCGGCGCAGAGCCGTGAATCGGCTCATACAGTCCCGGCGCGGAATCACCAATGGAGGCCGACGGCAGAAGGCCGATCGAACCGGTGATCATCGACGCCTCATCCGAAAGGATATCACCAAACATATTTTCTGTGACGACAACGTCAAACTGCGACGGATCGCGCACAAGCTGCATCGCGCAGTTGTCCACGAGCACATCCACATATTCCACATCCGGATACTCATCCGCAAGGCGATGCATGACGCTTCTCCAAAGGCGGGAGGTTTCAAGGACATTTGCTTTGTCAACCGAAGCAAGCTTCTTCTTACGAAGACGCGCAAATTCAAAGGCTCTGCGGCCAATGCGCTCAATCTCCATTTCGGAGTACGCCATCAGGTCGGTACATTCAACACCTCGGTCAATCGTCTGATAGCGGTTGCGCTTACCAAAATAAATACCGCCGGTCAGTTCGCGAACCATCATCAGGTCGATGCCCTTTTTTGTAATCTCCGGCTTGAGCGGGCTGGCCGAGGCAAGCGCAGGCCGCAAAACGGCAGGACGAAGATTCGCGTAAAGGCCAAGATCACTGCGGATCGACAAAAGCGCAGATTCCGGCCGCTGCTCAGCCGGGACGCCGTCCCATTTCGGACCGCCGACTGCACCGAGCAAAACCGCATCACAGGCCTTGCACTTTTCTGCCGTACCGTCCGGGTAGGACTTGCCGACGGCGTCGGTCGCACAGCCGCCCATCAGGATGTCTGTATAGTAGAACGTATGGCCAAAGCGAACACCGACACGGTTCATCACGCGAACCGCCTGCTCAACCACTTCAGGACCAATACCGTCACCACGGATCAGTGCAATTTTGAATTCCATTACAGACCCCTCGCTTTCAGGCTCTTAAGCAGGCCGCCGGCTTCAATGATCTCGGTAATAAATGCCGGGAACGCCAACGCCTGATATGTTTTGCCGGTGGTCTCGTTGGTAATCAGGCCGCTCTCGGTATCCACAGAGACTTTATCTCCGGCCTTGATCTCAGCGGCCGCCTCCGGGCACTCCATAATCGGAAGACCGATGTTGATCGCATTGCGGTAGAAAATACGGGCAAAGCTCGAAGCAATGACCACAGAAATTCCGCTTGCTTTGATTGCAATCGGCGCGTGCTCACGCGAGGAGCCGCAGCCAAAGTTCCATTCGGCGACCACAATATCGCCTGGCTGAACCTTCTTCACGAACTCACTGTCGATGTCCTCCAGACAATGAGAAGCCAGAGACGCATGATCCGGCGCATTCAGATAGCGGGCAGGAATAATGACGTCGGTATCCACATTGGAACCGTATTTAAAAACGTTACCGGTGAGTTTCATCGTACCTTCTCCCCTTTCTTACAGATCGTCCGGTGTGCAGATCGAGCCGGCAACTGCCGAAGCTGCTGCAACTGCCGGAGATGCCAGAACGACTTCACTCTTGACATGACCCATGCGACCAACAAAGTTACGGTTTGTTGTAGAGATAGCGCGCTCCCCTTCATACAGGACGCCCATATGACCGCCCAGACACGGGCCGCACGTCGGGGTCGACACCACGGCTCCTGCCGTGATAAACGTCTCGATGAGGCCTTCTTTCATAGCCTGCAAATAAACATCCTGTGTCGCAGGAATTACAATGCAGCGCACACCGTCAGCAATCGTTCTGCCCTTGATGACTTCTGCCGCCACGCGCAGGTCGGAAATGCGGCCGTTGGTGCACGAGCCGATCACACACTGTTGGATGGGCATTCCCTTGACCTCGGAGACGGTTTTGGTGTTGCTCGGCAAATGCGGCAGACTGACCGTGGACTCCAACGCCGAAAGGTCAATTTCAATCGTCTGCTCATATTCGGCGTCCTCGTCCGCCTCATAGACGGTGTACGGACGATCAACGCGGCCGTTCATATATTCGACGGTCTTTTCGTCGACGGGGAAGATGCCGTTTTTCGCACCGGCTTCAATGGCCATATTGGCAATCGTGAACCGATCATCCATCGAAAGGGACGCAACACCCGGGCCGGTAAATTCCATCGACTTATACAGCGCGCCATCGACGCCGATCATACCGATAATGTGCAGGATCACATCTTTACCGGAAACCCAGGGTTTGAGTTCACCGGTCAGATTGATTCGGATTGCTGCCGGTACCTTAAACCAGTTCAGGCCGGATGCCATACCGGCGCACATGTCGGTCGAGCCAACGCCGGTCGAAAACGCGCCAAGCGCGCCATATGTACAGGTGTGGGAGTCCGCGCCGATGCAAAGTTCGCCGGACGCAATCAGGCCCTTTTCCGGAAGGAGCGCGTGCTCAATTCCCATCGTACCGACATCAAAGAAATTTTTGATCTCGTGTTTCTTTGCAAATTCGCGCGACTGCGCCGAAAGCTTTGCAGCGCTGATATCCTTACACGGCGTAAAATGATCAAGAACAATTGCAATCTTATTTTTATCAAATACACGGGTAAAGCCTGCATTTTCAAATTCCGTAATTGCAACGGGCGTTGTAACGTCGTTGCCCAGGACCAGATCCAGCTTTGCCTCGATCAGGTCACCGGCGTGAACTTCCGGCAAGTTGGTATGTGCCGCAAGAATTTTTTGAGTCATTGTCATTCCCATGGTGTTCGCCTCCAGAGCTTTTTAAGCATTTAAAATATTATGCCATATAATTTCCAAAAAATAAAGTGGCGTACAGAAAAAACTGTACGCCACTTTTCCCAATTCCGAAAACTTTCTCCTTTTCCGGGAGCAACCCGAATTTTTTTGTATCAACGCTTTATTTCGAGAGTTTGTCGATGACTCCCATCAGCTCATCAATGCTTTTCTGTGCGTTACCGGACTCAAAAGAGTCTTTGACGCAGCCTTCGATATGGGCACGCAGGACAGTCTTCCCGGCTTTGCTCAGGATCGCCTGCGTGGCCAGAAGCTGATTGTAAACATCCATACAGTAGCGATCCTCATCGACCATCTTCAGCAAGCCGTCAATCTGACCGCGCGCTGTTTTCAGCAGTCGGGAAACTTCCGAAGCATCGGCGCGCATCAGCCAACAACCTCGTAACCGGCATCCACAACAGCCGCTTCGAGCGCTGCACGCTCAACTTCGCCGGTGACCGTCGCGGTCTTGCCTTCCAGGCTGACCTCAACTGCTTCGACGCCGGACACTGCCGTCAGCGCCTTTTCAACATGAGCCTTGCAGTGATTGCACATCATACCTTCAATTTTCAGAACAGTCGTCATAACGGGTTCTCCTTTCGATTCTTCCATAAATTCTTCTTTCGATATTTCATTCATCTGCGCAGATTCCGCAGACGGTTTGAACCGGTGAAGACGCAGTGCATTTGCCACAACGCACACAGAACTGCAGCTCATCGCCAGCGATCCGATCATCGGACTGAGCTTCAGGCCAATCAACGGATACAGTACGCCGGCTGCAATCGGAATACCGAGCGAGTTATAGAAAAAAGCCCAAAACAGGTTCATCCTGATATTCCGAATGACTGCTCCCGACAGCTCAATGGCGTGCACCGCATCCATCAGATCCGAGCGCATCAGAACAACATCGGCAGATTCTACAGCAACATCCGTACCGGCGCCGATCGCCATGCCGATATCAGCCTGCGTCAGCGCAGGCGCATCGTTGATGCCGTCACCGACCATCAGCACGCGCTTTCCCTGCTTCTGAAGCTGATGAACATGCGAGAGCTTGTCTCCCGGAAGTACCTCCGGAACAACATGATCGATCCCGAGATCCGCCGCGATTGCATTCGCCGTCATCGCATGGTCGCCTGTGAGCATCCAGACTTCCTTGCCGAGTTTGTGCAGCGCTGCAACGGCGTCACGGGAAGTCGCTTTCGGTACATCCTGCACAGCGATCACACCAAGCAATGCAGTATCAGACGCAAACAGCAGCGCTGTTTTCCCTTGCTTGGCAAAGCCTTCCGTCGTACCGGAAGGAACTGCGATGCCCCGCTCACTAAGATAGATCTCGTTGCCTGCAAAATAGCGCACTCCATCGAGAATACCGGTAACACCGCGGCCGGTGACCGCTTCAAACTCACGGACAGAAAGCGGAAGAATTCCGTTCTGATCCGCCTCTTTCAAAATGGCTTCTGCCAACGGATGCTCCGACGGGAATTCCAGCGCCGCGGCAATCTCGAGCAACTCACGCTCTGTGCCGCTCACCGGCACAATGTCGGTCACTGCAGGCTTGCCTTCGGTCAGTGTGCCGGTCTTATCCAGAACAACAGCGTCGACCTTGTGGAGCATTTCCAGCGCCTCCGCCGACCGGAAGAGGATGCCCATTTCTGCCGCACGGCCCGTTCCCACCATGACCGCCACCGGCGTCGCAAGACCCAGTGCACACGGGCACGAGATGACCAAAACGGCAATCGCGATTGTCAGCGCGAACTCAAAGCTCTCCCCGGCGATCAGCCAGATGATGCAGGCAGCCAGCGCAATACACATCACAACCGGGACAAACACACCGGCAATCCGGTCAGCCAGACGGGAGATCGGTGCTTTGGATGCACCCGCCTCCTCAACGAGACGAATGATCTGAGAAAGTGTCGTATCCTCACCGATCTTATCGGCGCGGAACACAAAATATCCGGTTTTGTTAATCGTCGCAGCAGCGACACGATCGCCCGTCTGCTTGGCAACCGGAATGCTCTCTCCGGTCAGCGCGCTTTCATCCACCGCAGAGCTTCCGTCTACCACGACGCCGTCGACCGGAATGGATGCGCCGGGTTTCACCACAATCAGATCGCCAAGCACAACCTGCTCCACCGGAATCTCAAACTCTTTGCCATCTCTGCGGACAAGCGCGGTCTGCGGCGCAAGTTCGAGAAGACGCGCAATCGCCTGACCTGTCCGGCTCTTGGCCCGTGTTTCAAAGAACTTACCAAGCGTAACCAGCGCCAGGATCATTGCTGCAGATTCAAAGTAGAGATCGTTGGCATAGCGCTCGACCAATTCCATATTACCAGCGCCAAGGCCGTAGCCAATCGCATAAATCGCCGCGACACCGTAAACGAGCGCTGCGCCGGAGCCGACTGCAATCAGGCTGTCCATATTCGGTGCGCGATTCACCAATGCCTTCAAGCCGCGCGAGAAATACACGCGATTAACCAGCACGACGGGAAGCGTCAACAAAAACTGAGTAAACGCTTTGATCAGTGCATAGCGGTCTTCATGAAATACTTCGGGCATTGGCAGGCCGAACATATGACCCATCGTCAGATACATCAACGGAATCAGGAAGCAGAACGAGACGATTATTCGCCGCTTCATCTCCCGGAGTGCATCGTCTGTCGGATTTGCCGTCTTCTTTTCCGGCAACGCATCCGGAAGCGACGCGCCGTAGCCGGCGGCCGTCACCGCATGAATAATCGATTCGACAGAGCAAACCGATTCATCAAATTCTGCCACCATACTGCCCGCAAGCAGATTGACCTGTGCCGATTGCATACCATCAAGCGCCTTAGTGACCTTTTCCACACGCGCACTGCAGGCTGCACACGTCATTCCTGTCACAATGAATTTCTGTTTCATTTTTGCACCTCCATACCCCCCTGGGGTGGGGTCTAACAATATTATAGCATATCTGTGTTATCTTGTCCAGAAAAACACCATGCTTGCCTGCCGAACAGCCGATAACAGCAACTTGTTATGCAGCACTTTACATTTTTTTGTATCTTCGCTAAAATATAATTTATATCATGCAACTGTGCAGGAGGAAGCCTCAAATGAAGGAACTGACTATCCGTAAAAACGACGCAGGACAGCGTCTTGACCGCTTTGTGGCCAAGGCTGTGCCGCTGCTGCCCGCTTCCCTGCTGCAGAAATATATCCGGCTCGGCCGGATTAAGGTCAACGGAAAAAAATCTGCCCGCGACGCCCGCGTCAATGAAGGTGACGTACTGTCTTTGTATATCAACGATGAATTTTTCGATACTCCCAAAGCAGAAAACGCCTATCTGACGGTTTCCACACCGAAGCTCTCGATCGTATACGAAGATGAAAACATTCTTCTGGTCGACAAAAAGCCCGGGCAGGCCGTCCATCCGCACGACGGCGCAGAATACGGAAAAACACTCATTGACCATGTCCAGGCCTATCTGTATGCCAAGCGCGAATGGAATCCGCGTGCGGAAAACGCCTTTGCACCGGCACTGTGCAATCGCATTGACCGCAACACAGGCGGCATTGTAATCTGTGCAAAAAATGCAGAAGCACTTCGCATCATGAACGACAAAATCAAAGACCGCGAGATCGAGAAGCTCTATCTGTGCATTGTCCACGGGAAGCTGACGCCGCCGTCCGGCAAGCTTGAAGGCCAGCTATTTAAAGATGCCGCCAAAAATCGCGTGTATATTACCAAGCAGCCGCAGAAGGGATCAAAGACTGCAATTACATACTACAAGACGCTGCAGTTCAAAAACGGGCTGTCGCTGGTTGAGTGCCGCCTTGGCACCGGCCGTACGCACCAGATCCGTGCGCAGATGGCCAACGCCGGTCATCCCCTTCTCGGAGACGGGAAATACGGAAAGCTCGACAAGCGCTATGACCGCAGCTATCAGGCGCTGTACTCGTACAAAGTCCAGTTTGCCTTCCCGACAGACGCCGGGATTCTGAACTATCTGCGCGGAAAAGAGTTCTCTGTTTCCAATGTTGATTTTGTCAACGAATATTTTGCATAATCATTTGATTATTTCTTTACTTTTTCGACCCATAATTTTGCAAATCGCATTGACAAAGCGTGTCATACAATATATATTTCAATCAACGGCATTTCGCCATAATTCTCTTTTCAGAACGGGGG
>CAZUKJ010000082.1:0-7041 GCA_964620855.1 uncultured Oscillospiraceae bacterium | reverse complement strand
TTTTTCTTATGTGAGGTGAAACATTTCATGCCCAACGCAACCGTACTGGAAAGCAAGAAGGCAACTGTTGCCGCGCTTGCTGAAAAGCTTCAGGGTGCAACGGCCGCTGTCTTTGTTGATTACAAGGGCATCACTGTTGCTGAGGACAATGCGCTGCGTGCGCAGTTCCGTGAGGCCGGCGTCGAGTACACTGTTGTCAAGAACACGCTGACTCGCTTCGCTGCCAACCAGATCGGCTACTCCGATTTCGATGGCATCCTCAACGGCACCACCGCTCTGGCTGTCACCACCGGCGATCCGATCGCTCCGGCTCGTATTGTCTGCCAGTTTGCCAAGAAGAACCACGACGTTCTGCACATCAAGGGCGGTCTGGTCGAAGGCTCTGTTCTGACTGCTGAGCAGCTCAACGCCTTTGGCGAACTGCCGAGCAAGGACGCTCTCATCGCTCAGGTCCTTGGTACCCTTCTTGCGCCGATCTCCTCCTTCGCGTTTGTTATCAAGCAGATCGCAGAGAAGGATGGCGAGGTCGTCGCTGCCCCCGCCGAGGAGGCCGCTCCCGCTGAGGAAGCCGCTTCCGCTGAATAATTTCACTTAAAACTCAACTAATATTTTGGAGGTAATTAACTATGGCTAGCGAGAAAATTGCTGCTATGATCGAAGAGGTCAAGTCCATGACCGTTCTCGAGCTCTCTGAGCTCGTCCATGAGCTCGAAGAGGTGTTCGGCGTCTCCGCCGCCGCCGCTGCTGTTGCCGGCCCGGCTGTCGAGGCTGCTGTTGTTGAAGAGAAGACCGAGTTCGACGTCGTCCTCACCGAGATCGGCGCCAACAAGATCGGCGTTATCAAGGTCGTCCGCGAAGTCACCGGCCTGGGCCTCAAGGAAGCCAAGGACCTCGTCGACAACGCCCCGAAGACCCTCAAGGAGGCTGTCTCCAAGGACGATGCCGACGCCATGATCGCCAAGCTGAAGGAAGCTGGCGCTACTGCCGAGGCGAAGTAATTTTACTTCAACCAGAAAGAGGTTGTTGCATTGAGCAACAACCTCTTTTTTTATTCCGCTATGACAAAAGTCTATTTTCTATCAATGGGTTGACAGTCGCCAAATCTTTGATATACTGAAGAAAAACCGTCTCATATGAGACAAAACAGGTGATTTCATGCCGCTATCATCCAATGAACGAGCGCTGATTGGCCAGTCATTCCTGTTCACCAATGTTGCTCTATCTACCCTGGATCGCGCCTTGTCCGATCCCCGCACGCACATTTGCAGCTATGCCAAGGGCGCGCTGATCTTTGGCGGCTCGCAGTTTCAGCGCGCTTACTGCGTCTTGCTGTCCGGTCGAATTCTGGTTCGGAAAGAGACTGACGACGGCCGTGGCCTTCATATCAACACGCTCGACCCGGGAGCTTGCTTCGGCGCTGCGGCGCTGTTCAATCAGAGCGACCGCTTTGCCACGGTTTTGACCGCATCGGCAGCATGTCGTGTGATTTTTCTGCCGGAGGCGCTTGTGCTTGAGCTGATGCAGTCCGATTTTACCGTTGCGGAGAATTATATCCGCTATCAGTCCAACCGGATCCTCTTTTTGAATGAGAAAATTGCCAGTCTTTCTGCCGGATCGGCGGAAAAGCGGCTGGCTCATTGGCTGCTCGAACATGCGCAGCAGACGCAGGAAGGTCTGGTCTGCCCTACTTCATCCATCAGTATGTCATCGCTTGCCAATTCACTCAACATCGGCCGCGCCTCACTGTACCGCGCGCTGGATGCTCTGACGAATTGCGGCGCGATCATAAATCAGGATAAAGATATTCTGATTCAAAATCCGGCGCAGCTGCGCCAACTGTGAAAAGCGAGGAAACCATTATGAAAAAGACGTTGTCCATCCTTTTGATTGTCTCAATGCTCCTGCTGACCGCTGCCGGCTGCTCGGGAGAGAACGCTCTCATCATTGCCTCTTCGCCCGATCTGGTCGTTTCGAGTCCTGATCTGGTCACCCAGGACACTGAAAACACATCCGAAGCCGACGACCTTCCGGAAGCCGTGACGGATTCCACCGCAGAGGATACTTCCTCTTTCGAAGAAGACTCCGCCGATGCGGAAGCTTCCTATGAAGCGGTCGACATGAATGTTGCCGTTCTCAAAGGCCCGACCGGTATGGGCATGGCAAAGCTGATGGCCGACAGTGCCGAAGGCAACGCCGCAAACAACTACAGCTTCACCGTCGACTCTGATACCTCTGCCGTGATGGCAAAGCTGATCGCCGGAGAATACGACATCGCAGCGCTTCCGACCAACTCGGCCTCCGTTGCCTACAACAAGACCGAAGGCGGCGTTCAGATGCTCGCCATCAACACGCTCGGCACGCTCTACCTGCTTGAAAACGGCCTGTACGAGCGTCCGGCGCTCACCTCTCTGGAAGACCTGCGCGGCAGCACGATCACGCTGTTCGGTCAGGGCGCCAATCCGGAATATGTGCTCACCTATGTACTCGAAGCTGCCGGTCTGACCGTCGGCGAGGACGTTACACTTGACTTCTGTGCCGCCGTTGACGAGGTGCTCGGCAAGATCGCGGCAGGCACCTGGGATTATGCGCTGCTTCCCGAGCCGAATGCAACGGTTGCCCAGACGAAGGCCGAGGGCGTCAGCCGCGCCATGGATATGAACGAGGCGTGGGAATCGGCATCCGGCGGCGAAACGCAGCTTGTGATGGGCTGTCTGGTAGTCCGCACGGAGTTTGCCGAGGCGCATCCCGAAGCCGTTGCAAAATTCCTCGAAGAATATCAGGCCTCTGTGGAATACATCCTGACCGCGGACGACGCTGCTGCCGTAATTGCTGCGCAGGAGATCGTCCCGAGTGAGGCCATTGCCGCTAAGGCACTGCCGAATGCGAACATCGTCTGCATCACCGGCAGCGAAATGCAGTCTACTGTGGAGGGCTATTACAATGTCCTGTTCAACTTCAACACGCAAGCCGTCGGCGGCGCCGTTCCGGGCGAAGCGTTCTACTATCTGGGCAAATAAGCGATTCCGCGCAGTCGTTGCGCTGCTCTTCTGGCTGGCCGTCTGGCAGGCTGCTGCCATGGCGGTCGGTCTGGAGCTGCTGCTGCCGCAGCCGCTGACAGTGGCAAACACGCTGCTCGGACTTCTGCCGGAGGCCGTGTTCTGGCGAAGCGTCCTGTTTTCACTGGCACGGGTATTCGGCGGACTTTTGGCCGGAACGCTGCTCGGCGTGCTCTTCGGCGCTCTGATGGCTGCAAGTCCCGTTTGGGATACGCTTCTCTCGCCTGCCGTCCGCTTAATGCGCACGGTTCCGGTCGCCTCGTTTATCGTGCTGGCGCTGCTGTGGCTTGAATCGTGGCTCCTGCCCGCTGTCATTACCACAATCGTTGTGCTTCCGGTGGTCTGCTCCAATGTCAAAGCCGGAATTGCAGCGACCGACACGCAATATCTGGAGATGGCCTATTGTTACCGCTTTGGCCGGCTGAAAACGCTTCGTCTGGTATATGTACCCTCCGTGTTCCCCTATTTCCGTGCCGCTGTCACCTCGGCCATCGGAATGGGCTGGAAATCCGGCGTGGCCGCAGAGGTTCTCTGCCATCCAAAGCTCGCCATCGGGTCGCACCTGTACGATGCAAAGGTCTATTTTGAGACCGATCAGCTCTTTGCCTGGACGATCGTCGTCATCATCCTGAGCCTGCTGTTTGAGAAGCTGCTGCAGCTGACGGTAAAGGAGGCGAAGGTATGATTGCGCTTCACAACATCTCGCTGTCCTTCGGCGAAAAATCCGTCCTGTCCGGCTTTTCACTGTCGCTGCCCGACACGGGTGTTGTCTGCTTGTCCGGCCCATCCGGCTGCGGAAAAACGACAATAGCCCGTATTCTCTCTTTTTTGCAAAAACCGGACAGCGGCAGTGTCGATGGCATCTGCCCCGGAGAAGCCGCAGTGCTCTTTCAGGAAGACCGCCTGCTGCCTTGGCTCAGTGCGCTGGGCAATCTCACGGCGGTCTGCGATGATCACACGGCGCGCCGGCTGCTCAAGGCAATGGGACTTTCCAAAGAGGCAGACGCCATGCCTGCCGAACTCAGCGGTGGTATGCGGCGGCGAATTGCACTGGCCAGAGCGCTTGCCTACGACAGCCGGCTCCTTATTCTGGATGAACCCTTCAACGGCATCGACGAGGCCGCAAAAACTTCGCTCTATCCGCTGATCCGCCAAGCGGCAAAGAACAAGCCGGTTCTTCTGATCACGCACCACGCAGGCGAAATCGAGGCGCTCTCAGACGACGTTATTGAACTTGACGGCCCGCCGCTACGAATCCTGTAAATAATAAGGGAGTGCTGCAAAATGCAACACTCCAATCGGCTGGTTCTTCTACGGAACCAGCCTCTTTTTTGCGTAAAAAATCAGAGGCCACACTTTCGCTGCGTCCTCATAAGAAACCACGGCCCCTTGCCTTGGCCATTTGCGGCAGGAATGGATGAAAACAGTTCCGGACCACAAGCATGTGCTTGTGGTCCGGAAACTTTATATGTTCTTATTCGGACTCCGCTTTTGCGGCAGCCCTTGCAGTTACGTTATACGCCTGAAGCTCAGACAGGGAGCTTGAGCACCTGGCCGACATAGATCAGGTTCGGGTCAACAATGGCAGAGGAGTTCAGCGCATAGATATCTGCCCACTTGGTGCCGTCACCAAGATACTTGGCAGCGATCTTCCACAGGCTGTCGCCCGCGACAACGATGTAGTCGCTGGCAGCCGGGGCCTCCGCAACGTCGAAGGTCACATTGCCGATGGTGGTATCCTCAGTGACGACCTTGCCGTCGATGGTCAGTGTGCCTTCCACGGTCAGCGTGACAGCCTTGTCGGCAACGATCGCGTCGGAAGCCGCAGTCACGTTGTTGACGATACCGTCAGCAGTGACAGTCCAGACAGCGTCTTCGGTAATGTTGACATCGATCGTGTTGAAGCCGGTGGAGTAGACCTTATTGGCAACCTGGCCGATGTTCCAGTACTCGCCGATCGGGAAGCTGGTCAGCTGATACTGCAGCCAATTCTCGGACGCCTTGGCACCGGCCGGAGCGGCCTTGATCGCGTCGGAGCCTTCCTTGCTGACGTGGATGGCAGAGGTCGAGGAAATCTGGCCGGAGAGCGTGGTGGTGCCGGAGAGATTGATGGTCACAGCAGTCGCAGACTGCGCACCTTTGGAGTTGGCCTCGTAGCCGGTGGCGTTGAAGATGTCGCCAACGAGGGTGACGTCGTCAAAGTTGAACACACCGGTGTTGGTGGCGGCAGAGGTCGCGCCCTTGGTCGGCCAACCGGCGTTCTCTTCGTGCGTGGTGTAGAACGAGAAGGTGGAGACATCCATGCCGGTGGTGGCGTCGTCATTGTCCATCGCCTGGAGAATGATGCCGTTGCCCGGGTTGATCACAGCGCCGGAGGTGATGTCCGCAACGACGGAGCAGCCGGTCTTGAGCAGGAAGGACGTGTAGCCGGAATTGACAACCGTGCCTTTCTCGATGGTGATCTCATTGGCGCTCTGGTGGATCATAAAGCCGAAGGTGTCGGAGTTGATCGTGGTGATCTTATCCTCGGTCGGGGTGTAGGTCGTCAGAGCATTGCCGTTGGCGTCGGTCAGGGTGATGGTCTCGCCCTTCTTGAGCGCAGTGTAAGTGCCGAAGCCACCGGTGAAGATGGTGGCATATGTACCGATGGTCATGTCGACGCCATAGAAGTACTCGTCAGCATTGCCGATGGCATAGGTGCCATAGCCGGAACGGGTGGTGTACGGGTTGGCGTCCGTGCCGTTCTTCGTGCCGAAGGTGTCGTCATTCTGCAGGACATACTCAGCACCGGTGAGCAGCATGGTGGTGTTGACGACATTGAGCTTCATGTTGGTACCGGAGTCGGTGGACAGAACAGCCCACTGCGCGGCACTCATCTCGGAGTCAATGACGGTGGTGGAGGAATCGGTGCCCATCAGGTTGGTCGTACGGGAAGTGCCCATGATACCAAGAATCCACGGAGGCGCGACCATGGTAGACTGATCCGGGCTGTTCTTATAGCCGGCATAGAGCGTGCCGCCGTCGGAATGGAACTTGGAGTTCTCAACAATGACATCGGAGCCATCGTCTGCAAACAGAGTCAGGTTTGCAACGCCGGAGACATTAACGGTGGAGTCCTTGATCCAGAGGACGGTCTCGTCACCATAGGCAGCGATCGCAGCGCCCAGGCCGGAGAAGTCGCAGGCCACGGAGCCGTCGCCGTCGGAATCAATGACGATGTTGGCGCCGGAAATGGTGTACTCCGAGTCGACAACGATGATCGGGTTGAAGCCTTCATACTCGGACTTAATGACGATACCGGTCGCAGCAGTGCCGTCATACTCGCCTTCGGTGATCACATCAGTCAAAGACTGGTTGATCTGGACCACGCCGTCTTTCACATACAGCGCGGTGAGGAATGCATAGTCGTCATCCTCAGCAGAGGTGCCGCCGCCGGAGAAGGAGCTGATGTTGTCATCGGTGCAGGTCACAATGCGGTCGACCTTATACTCGGTCGCGCCCTCGGTGCCCGGAGCAACAACGATACCGTCTTTGATCCAGACAGACAGCTGCTCGCCTTCGAGCTCCCAGCTGGCAGCGCCGCCCATGCCGCCGCCCATGCCGGGATCGCCGCCCATGCCGCCCATACCGGGATCACCGCCCATGCCATCCATCGGCATGCCGGTCGGAGGTGCGTCGTCTGCAAACGCAACAGTCACAAGGCCCGCAAGCATTGCTACTGCAAGCAGCATTGCGAGGATTTTTCTCATTTTCATAACTTGGTTTCCTCCTTAAATGTTTTCAGTTTTCACTGTTTTCAAGTGGACCTGAGTCTAGTATATCGCTCCATTTGGCCTTCGTCAAGTGATACTGTACAAAATTCTTTTTGCATAAACTGTTATTTTGTCGATTTTAACTAAGAACAGCAATCAAAGTGATGCGTGCGAGCGCCCCTTGCCTCTCCCTTTGGGAGAGGGGGCCGAGCGCAGCGAGGACGGAGAGGGAA
>CAZUKJ010000081.1:0-7057 GCA_964620855.1 uncultured Oscillospiraceae bacterium | reverse complement strand
AAAAAACAAACAAGCCGCAAGTCATCGTTTCGATGGCTTGCGGCTCGTTTTTGTCAAGGACGCTTCAACGGGCAGGCAAAAAACCCGGCGGAGCATTCAGTCTCCGCCGGGGGATTTTTTATGCAGCCGATCTCTCAGGATTCGGAACCGTCTTCTTCCTGTTCACACGGCGCGACTTCTTCCGGCATTTCCGCAGCCTCGCGGCGGCGAACATCGTGGCCGATCAGACGATAAATGCCTGCGGCAATCGGAACGCCGATGAGCATGCCGATGATGCCAAAGATTCCACCGCCGACGGTAATCGCTGCAAGCACCCACAGCGCCGGCAGGCCGATCGAACGGCCGACGACCTTCGGATAGACCAGATTGCCCTCGATCTGCTGCAGCACGAGGATAAACACGAGAAACAGCAGCGCTTTGATCGGAGAAACGGTAAAGATCATCACAGCGCCCACGATCGCGCCGATGTACGCACCGGCAATCGGGATCAACGCCGTGAAGCCGACGAGCGTACCGATCATGCCCGCATACGGGAAGCGGAAGATCAGCATGCCCACGGCGCACATCACACCGAGGATGACCGCTTCCGTGCACTGGCCGACGATGTAGCCGCGGAGGCTCTCGTTGAACACGGAGGCCACATACCGGATTCCGGATTCCCGCTTCGGCAGGTAATGATGGATCAGGCGGCTGATCTGGTCCTGCAGCTTTTCCTTGCCGAGCAGCAGATAGATGGCAAAGATGATGCTGAGGAACGCAGTGACGATACCGGAAATCACAGAGCTGATTGCGGAAACCAGATAGGTCGCTGCACTGCCGATGCCGGAGACCACAAAGTTGACGATGTTCGACACCAGACTCTTCCAGTCAATGCCGGACAGATAGGTAAGGAGCTCCTCCGGGAGCGCCTCGTGCATGAATTCGCTGTTCAGCACGCGTTCCACCGTCGGCGGGATCTCCGCAATCAACAGACTGACGCAGGAGATCAGTTCCGGAATCACCTGCCAGATCACGAATACGACAATGGCAATCAATGTGATCATCGCCGCCAGCATACAAACCACACGGCGCGATTTTGCGACGACCGGTTTGTCTGCCCAGCGAGTAAAGTAATGCCGTTCATAGTAACTCATCAGAATGTTGAGCGCATAGGCAATCACAAGGCCGATGACAATCGGAACGGCAGCGCTGAGCAATGTGCCAAGAAATCCGGATACACCGCTCCAATAATAGATCGCAAGGTACAGCGCAAACGCACAGACCGCCATTCGAATACAAGTTTTCCAAGTCAATTTCACAGGCATCCATCCCGTCTTTTGTAAAGATCCTGCCGGTGTGTCCGGCGGGTGATTTTAGTTTAGCGGAATTCGCGGAGTGCGTCAACCGCGGTCGACCGAAATTTTCTTCCGCCACGGCAACAGTTTTGCAGCTACTGTTGGCAACGCAGCAACCGCTTTTCAGCTGTCCTCCATTTTTTCGATTTTCTCTGTGCGCCGGCCTTCCATCTGCCGCAGGAGTTGGAAAAAACGGCACGGTCATTTATGACCGCGCCGCTTGTTATTTTAAAACTTGAACAGGCCGAGAGACTGCAGCAGCAGAAATACCAGCAGTACCGGTGTAACATACTTCACCATGACAACATAGAGTTTTTCACGGCCAAACCGCACACCGCCGATCGTAACCTCGTCGATCACGGTCTTCGGCTTGATCACCCAGCCGACCAGAATGCACGTCGCAATGGCAACGATCGGCATCAGGATATAGTTGCTGGCATAATCCATCACATCGAGGACCTGCGCGATGGTGCCGTTGGGCAGCGTCAGTTCAAAGTAGAACACATTGTAGCCCAGGCAGACAATAAGGCCCGCAACCAATGTGATCCCCGTCACGATCAGAACGGCAGTCTTGCGGGATGTGCGGAAGCGGTCCATGATGCAGGAAGCAACCGCCTCCATAATCGAAACCGAAGACGTCAGCGCCGCAAAGACGACCATAATAAAGAACGCGATGCCGACGATCGTGCCAATGCTGCCCATCGCCTCAAAGACCTTCGGCAATGAGACAAACATCAGGCTCGGGCCGGTACCCATACCTTCCATCCCCATGAAGGTGTAGACCGCCGGAACAATCATCAATCCGGCCAGCAGCGCAACGACAGTATCAAAGATCTCGATATAGTTGACCGACTTGGTCAGGTTGGTATCCTTCGGGACATAAGAGCCATACGTGATCATAATGCCCATCGCCACGCTGATGGAATAAAACAGCTGGCCCATTGCATCCATCAGAACGGTGATGAAGCTTGCAGCGGTCATCCCCTCGAGATTCGGAATGAGGTAGACCTTCAGGCCCTGCAGGCCGGTTCTGGTCACGCCCGACTCATCCGTGTGCTTGAGTGTGAGCGAAAAGACGCAGATGCAGGCGATCAGCACCAGCAGGATCGGCATCAGGATCTTCGACAGACGCTCGATGCCGCCGTTGACGCCCTTGTAGACAACAAACGCATTGACCGCAAGGAAGATAAGGAACCAGATAATCGGCTCAAACTGCGAAGTGATGAAGCCGGTGAAGTAGCCCGAAGCAACTGTGGCCGCCGCATTGCCGGTGATAAACGCCGCCAGATATTTTAAGATCCAACCGCCAATGACACAGTAGTACGGCAGAATGATCGCCGGAATGATGCAGGCAAACACGCCGACCCAGCTGAACTTTGCGTGCAGCCGGCCGTACGCCGTCAGCGGGCTCTGGCCGGTCTTGCGGCCAATGGCGATCTCCGTTGTGAGCAGCGCAAACCCGAAGGTCAAAGCCAGAATAATATAGCACAGCAGGAAAATGCCGCCGCCGTCCTTTGCGGCCAGATAGGGAAAACGCCAGATGTTGCCGAGGCCCACAGCGCTGCCGGCGGCCGTCAGTATAAAGCCGATCGTGCCGCTGAAGCTGCCTCGTTTCTGCTGGTGATCCATAGTGAAATCCTCCCAAAAATAACAGCCCGGGCTATGCAGAGCACACGGGCATTCGTTCAAAAATTGCTGTTGATTCTGCCAATCGTATCACATTGCCATTTTTCCGGTTTCCGGCAAAGCCGGGGAGAAAAACGGCGATTCATCGGTATCCTCACTGCATTGGCGGTTATTATACCACAATTTTCCGCATTTGTCATACAGAAAAACCTTTTCCCACGCAAAACCCTTGCAATGTACAATTTCGACAGAAACGGTATTGTTTGAATATGTTTTTGTTGACATATTTCCGAACTTATACTCACAGCAAAAAACCGGTTTCGGAATTGCTTGATTTTTCCGTTTCAAGTGCTATAATACGGCCGTTCACAGAGAAGAAAATGAGATAATTCAAGGTATTTTACCTTATGAGAGGGTGTTTATCATGACAACAACTATGACAATGTTTCTGAGCATTTCGCTCGCATTGATCCTGGGCCTGCTGTTCACGCGCGTGACCGGTCTGTTCAAGCTGCCGGATGTCACGGCATACCTGGTGGCGGGCGTTCTGATCGGCCCGTTCTGCCTTGGCCGGCTCGGCATCACTGGTCTCGGCTTCAACAGCCAGGACATGGTCGAGAGCGTCAGCTTTATTTCCGACCTGGCGCTTGGCTTCATCGCCTTTGAAATCGGCAACGAATTCCGCATGTCGCAGCTGCGTCAGACTGGCAGACAGGCGATGATCGTCGGTGTGCTGCAGGCGCTCATCACCGCAGTCATCGTCGACGTCGTTCTGATTGCGCTGAGCATTCTGTTCCTCGGCGATACGCTGTCTGTCCCCGGTACGATCACGCTCGGCGCCATCGCCACTGCCACTGCGCCGGCTGCCACGCTGATGGTCGTCAAGCAGTATAAGGCCAAAGGCAAGGTCGTCGACATTCTGCTTCCCGTCGTCGCGCTTGACGACGCGGTTGGTCTGGCCGTGTTTGCCATCTCCTTCGGCGTCGCGAAGGCACTCGCCGGCGGTGCGCTCGACGTGATCTCCATTGTCGTCAATCCGCTGCTTGAGATCATCTGCTCGCTGGCACTGGGCGCCTGCGTCGGCTTCGTGCTCACGCAGCTTGAGAAGCTCTTCCACTCCAACCGCAACCGCATCGCGCTGATCGTCGGCGTCGTCATGGTCACGGTCGGCCTGTCGATGATGGAGATTGAGGTTGGCCCGGCCACCATTGGTTTCTCCTCCCTGCTCGTGTGCATGAGCCTCGGCACGGTGTTCTGCAACCTCTGCGACCGCTCCGCCGACCTGATGGAAAAAGCCGACAAGTGGACCGTTCCGCTGATGTGCCTGTTCTTCGTTATCAGCGGTGCCGAACTGGATCTGAGTGTGTTCGCCAACCTCGCCATCGTCGGCCTCGGCGTTGCCTACATTGCCTCGCGTTCGTTCGGCAAGTGCTTCGGCGCCCATGTTTCCTGCCGGCTGGCCAAGTGCGACCCGATCGTTACCAAGTACCTCGGCATCACCCTGCTGCCGCAGGCCGGTGTTGCGCTGGGTATGTGCGTGACCGCCTCGGCATTGCCGGGCGACGGTCCGATCATCCGCAACATCATTCTGTTCAGCGTTATGATCTACGAGCTGGTCGGCCCGATGATGACCAAGATCGCCCTGACCAAAGCGGGCGATATTCAGGAAAAAGCCGCATAACATTCACAAAAAAATCCCCGGCCGGTCGGCCGGGGATTTTTTTGCTCCGGACGGCGCAGCCGTCCTTTTTACCGTTTTCCGAATTCCGGATCGTAGGTGTATGTATCAAGGGAGAAGCCGTCTCCCGTCGTAAACAGGCCGCGCATCGTCATGGCAACCTCGTCGATATCATCGGCTTCAAACTCCACCTGCTCGCAGTGTAAAAACAGCTTTGCCAGCACCGCCTCTGCAAATGCACGGAAGCCCTCAAGCGCCTCGCTGCCCATATAGGCAACCTCGTTTTCATCCAGAAATGCATACTGCACGATCGCATCGCCCTCTTTGCGGCAGACCAACTGTTCCGGGATCTTCTCGCAGAAGGTGTTAAAGTCCGCCGTCAGCGGGCTGATTGCGGCATGGTCGCGGGCGTACTGGTCATAGAGCAGATGGCAGGCGGCATCATATTCCTCCGAGCCCTTGGTGTACTCCAGCAGTTCGCCCTCGGCGGCCGGGGCGATCAGGTCGCTCTGGGAGACCTTCATCAGGAAGCAGCGGCGGCGCAGGCCAAAGCCGCCGCGCAGCAGAAACTCCGCCGCCTGCTGCTGCGGGTGCGGCAGCATTGTATGCAGCGGGCTCTGTTTTTCACCGTAAAGCCCGGCGAACAGCTCCGCCGCGTCAAAGTCCATCCGTTCGAGTTCGAGCTTCAGGTAGCAGTTGCGGCCGTGATAGGAGTTCCGGTGCGTCCGGATCGTTCCGATGCTCACGCCGTCTGCAAAGACCTCATAAGCCGACTCGTCGATCGGGTTCCACGTGATCATGTGCAACACATCCTTCTGTTTCATTTCGCCGCTATTATACCATAAACGAAACAAAATGGTATCATAAATCATCATTTTTCCGGTTCCCGGCGAAGCCGGGGAGGAGCACGGTATCGCAACCGTCTCAGCAGTCAGGATACCATCCGGCCGCGTCGGCGGCAAGCAGCAAGATGTTGAGAATCCTGCCGGAAACTGTTATACTATTCCTCGGAAACAGGAAAGGTCGATATTATGAAACACTCTCACCGTTCCGCCGCTCCGCTCTGGACGCGGGACTTCACCATCATTACGCTCGGCAGTGTCGTCTCGATGCTCGGCAACTCGATGGCCGGGTTTGCCCTGAGTCTGCTTGTGCTCGACTACACCGGATCTTCGCTGCTTTACGCGATTTATCTTGTTGTTTACACCCTGCCGCAGATCATCATGCCCATCTTCTCCGGCGCGATTTTGGACCGATTCTCGCGCAAAAAAGCGATCTACACGCTGGATTATCTATCCGGCGCGCTCTATCTGCTGCTGGCCGCCCTGCTCTGGCGCGGCTGGTTCAGCTTCCCTGTGTTTGCGCTGGCCTGCTTTGTGATCGGTTCGGTCAACAGCATTTATCTCGTCGCCTACGAAAGCTTCTACCCGATGCTCATCTCCGAAGGGAACTATTCGCGCGCTTACGCGATTGCCGGTGTGCTCGAAACACTCTCTGCACTGATGATCCCGGCAGCCAACTTTGCCTATGACGCCGTCGGTGTCGGGCCGCTGATGCTGTTCATCAGCGTGATCTTCCTGCTGGCCGCCACAATGGAGACGCAGATCCGCGCCAAGGAGGATTATATTGAGTCGCAGAAGCAGACGGCAGTATTTCGGGCGGGCAAGCAGATGCTTGTCGATATCAAAGAGGGCTTCTGCTATCTCGCCGGTGAGCGCGGCCTCCTGATCATTGCGATCTATTTCATTTTCATGTCCCTGTCGGGCGGTGCATCGCTGGTCATTACGCTGCCGTATTTCAAATCCGCCTATGAAAACGGCGCCATGCTCTACTCGATCATCGCCGGTCTTTCTACGGTTGGCCGCGGCGTCGGCGGTGCGCTGCACTATTTCTTCAAGATGCCCGCCAGGCGGAAGTATGCCATCGCGCTTTCGATCTATGTGGCAATGTCGCTGCTGGAAGCGGTGTATCTGTATACCGCGCTCCCCGTGATGGCAGTGATGAGCTTTTTGCTGGGCATGTGCGGCGTAACGACCTACACCATCCGCATCTCCGCCACACAGAGCTACGTTCCGAACGAGAAAAAGGGGCGCTTTAACGGCGCGTTCAACATGCTCAACACCGTCGGAACACTTTCCGCGCAGCTGCTGGCCGGTGCGCTGGCCACGGTGGTAGACCAGCGGCTCGTGCTTGTCGGCTTCGTGCTGCTCAACGGGCTGGCCGCGCTCGTGATCATCGGCGGCGGAAAAAAGCATGTGGAAGCGATCTACAATACCGACCAATAACGTTTCGTCCCGGATGCCGATCATCGGGCGGAGGCAGGTGCTGCAACGAAAAAAGCACCCGGAGATCGGGGCAGGTTTCCGTAAAACAGTGAACGGAGCGTATCGATACCGATACGCTCCGTTTCTTATGCCAA
>CAZUKJ010000080.1:0-7153 GCA_964620855.1 uncultured Oscillospiraceae bacterium | reverse complement strand
CAGCTGATGGCCTCCGAGCGCGAGATCATCGACGAAGCCTATGCTGGCGATATTATCGGCGTGTTCGATCCCGGCATCTTCTCGATCGGCGACACGATCTCCATGCCGGGCAAGAAGTTCAAATTCTCGGGCATCCCGACCTTTGCACCGGAGCACTTTATGCGCGTTTCTCCGCGCGATACGATGAAGCGCAAGCAGTTCGTCAAGGGCACGGAGCAGATCGCGCAGGAAGGCGCGATCCAGATCTTCAAAGTGCCGAACACCGGTATGGAAGAAGTCATTGTCGGCGTCGTTGGTACGCTGCAGTTTGATGTGTTCCAGCATCGCATGAAAAATGAGTACGGCGTGGAGCTGCGGATGGAAGGCCTGCCGTATGAGCAGCTGCGGTTCATCACCGCCTGCCCGGGCGAGCCCGCCGATCTGAACCTGACGTCGGATGCCGAGCTGCTGGAGGACTACAAGGGCCACAGCCTGCTCGTCTTCTCGAGCCGCTGGTCGATCGACTTCATTCTCAAACGCAATCCGGGGCTGGAACTGTCCGAAACGCTCGACGCGAACCTCGAATAATCGCAGCGCACCTGCCCGGATGACCGGCGCAGGTGCGCTTTTTTAAAAAATTTTCCAGAGAGCGAAACCAAAGACCGCTGCGTCCCGTTTGTTTTATTGAAAGCGCTTTTGAAAGAAGGGAAATGACATGACGGATCGCCAGATCCTCGAACTGTACTGGAAGCGGGATGAATCTGCGATCGACCGCACGCGCGAGAAATTCGGCGCATATCTGCGTTCGATTGCATGGAACATCCTGCGCAGCTGGGAGGATACCGAGGAATGTGAGAACGATACCTATCTGAGCGCGTGGGAACATATTCCGCCTGCCGAACCCGATCCGCTGCGGCCGTATCTGGGCAAAACAGCGCGCAACCATGCGCTGACCCGATGCGAATACTACGCGGCGGACAAGCGAAACCGCGAGATGACCGTGGCGATGGAGGAGCTGTCTGCGCTCAGCCTGCCGGACGATGCGTATGAGCAGCTCGCCCTGCAGGAACTAGGCGAGGCCATTGACCGGTTCCTTCGCACCGTCAGCCGTACGGCTCGTGTGATCTTCCTGCGGCGGTATTGGTATTTGGAGTCGATTGAGGAAGTGGCGGCGCGTCTGGAGTGCTCTCAGGCCAAAGTCAAGTCATCCCTTTTCCGGACGCGTACGGCGCTGCGCGAATATCTGCGAAAGGAAGGCTATGCGGTATGAACGGTTTGGATTGGCTCAAGGCGATCGGCTATGTGGGCGATGACCTGATCGAAGAAGCACAAGATGGCCTGCAGCGCCCGGCAGGCGGTTCACGCGTGCAGATGAAGCGGCTGCTGCCGCTGGCGGCCTGCCTTTGTGTTGTCATTGGGATCGGCGCGCTGATCGCGCGCGGCGGATTCCGGATGGGCACGACTTCCGACTCGAGCGCTGTGAATATGACGACGGCAACGAGTGCATCCAACACAATGGATTATGATTCTGTGACTGCCGACTCTGCCGTTTCCGACGATAACGCTTCCGGCGGGGTGAATACCGGCTCTTCGATGAGCTTTATGGCCTATGACGGCCCGGTCCTGCCGCTGACGCTTGCGCAGGAGTGTGACGCGCTGAGCGCACAGCGCACCGTGGAGCTGGACTTCTCGCCCTACGACGGCACGGGCGGCGGCATGATCGTGACGGATTCGTATCTGATGAGCAATCTCTCGGATGAGGAGCTTACCGTGACGGCGTGCTATCCGATTGCGGCATCGCTGCGCTCTCTGGCGGAGGCGCAGCCGGAGATGACACAAGACGGTGAGATAGTCTCCTTCCGTGTGGCGGCGGGAAGCTATGCCGGCGGCTTTATCGACACCGACGGCAGCACGGACGGCGCGCGCTGGAATCTGAGGAATTTCTCCTCGTGGGAGCAGTATGCCGAACTGCTCGATGACGGCAGCGATCTGGCAGCGGCGCTTGCGGGCGTCCCGGTGCTTGCGCAGACGGTGACGGTCTATGAACTCACGGACACCACGGCACCGGATTATCTGGACCGTGCTGCGACGCTCGCGTTGGAGACGGTCGTCAGCGATCCTTCGGTTACGGTTCTGAGCTATGGCTTCAACGGCCTGTCGTGGGACGAGGAGACCGGTGAGCGGTGCTACAGCTACACGGTTCGCCATTCGGACGAACAGAAGCTGCTCATTGTGCTCGGCGGCGACCTCGACGGCTATGTGCTGCAGGGCTATGAAAACGGAAGCTGCGCATCCGGCACGGAGGTTGAGGGCATTTCAGCCACTGTGACACGCTACGAAGCGACCCTCGGGGCGATGATCGCTTCGATTGCCGAGGAGAGCCTGCGCAGCTGGGAGGTGGACGAAGCGTGGGCAGCGATGTATTTCGAGGCTTATTGCACAGCCATTGCGGAGCTGCTGACGAACTACGGTGCGCTCGCGGATGAACCGGCTGAGCGCTACATGGACTGCCGGCTCGATGACCTGGTGAGCGAGGCCTTTACGCTCAAGCGCGTGGTGTATCTGACGGCGGAGGTGTCCATTGCTGCCGGCGATACGGCGCAGCTGTGTATCACGCAGACGCGGCAGGGCAGCTATGATTTCTACACCGGATCGGCCAACGACAACCTCGGCGCAGAGGGGTACGACCTGCTGCAGGTTGGATCGTGCCTGAATATTACGGACCAGTGCGTCTCGATTGCCTCGTACGACCGGGTGCAGATCATGGAGCAGACACTGGGCTTCGAGCCTGAAACGGGCAGGACGGAAGTACCGCTTGACGATGGACAGATGTATGATTATCTGATTGTTCGAGGCATCCAATAAGTGAAAAAAGGAAGCGGGCGTTCCGGAACAGCCGGAACGCCCGCTTTGTTATGCATCCATGAGAAGTTCGCCTTCCGGCTTTGCGCGCTTGTTCCGCAGCGCGCGGAAAAAGTCTTTGAGGATCGCGCCGCATTCCTCTGCCAAAATACCGGAACAGACCTCCGGCTTGTGGTTGTACGGCAGGGAGAACAGGTCGACGATCGAGCCGACCGAACCGGCTTTGGCATCATGCGCGCCGAAGACCACGCGCGGAATGCGCGCGTTGATGATCGCACCGGCGCACATCGGACACGGCTCAAGTGTGACATAGAGCGTCGCCTGCCAGAGCCGCCAGCCGCCGAGCGTCTTGCAGGCGTCGGCAATGGCTTCGATTTCGGCATGAGCCAGCGCGTTCTTTCCAAGCTCGCGGCGGTTGCGGCCGCGGCCGACGATGGTTCCGCCGTTGACAATCACGCAGCCGATGGGCACTTCTCCTTCGTCTGCGGCTTCCTGCGCGAGCAAAAGCGCTTCGCGCATATACAGTTCGTCGTCGGTCATGCCATCGCCCCCTTTTGGCCTATCATAGCGGAAAAGCCGCACCGCGTCAACCGAACGCTGTCACAATGCGCCAGGCAAATCCTCGTGCGCGGATGGTGGGGCGGTCAAGGCCGGAACGGCTTCAATCTCGCAGATCGTCATATCATCGCCCTCTTCTGCCGTCAGTGTAAGAGGTGAAGTGGGCACACAGTCAAGCGTTTTTGTGAAACGAGGGAAAATGCTCAGACAACCTGCTGCTCGTTGATGAGCAGACGGAACTGCAGGCCGAGCGATTCCGCAGCTTTCCGGCAAAGCATCATGCGGTTGAGAAAAATCTCGAAATAGTCCATCACCGAGCTGTAATGGGTGTCGATGGAGAGCTTGAGCTTGATGAGCGTGCGCTCTTCGTTGATCTTGAGCTGCGACTTTTTGACGGAGTAGTTGACGCGGTCGTGAATATCAAAGGTTGTAATATCCTGATTGCGGACGCGCGAACGGCGAACGTCGGACTTGTCGGCAAGAATCAGCGCGGCGGCCATCGGGCTGACCGGCTTGCCGGTGCCTTCATCGTGGTTGCCGATCGCCATGGCGATCTCTGCAATGTCCTCGGCGGGCATACCGAGGTTGTCGAGCAGACGGAACGCCATCAGCGCGCCGGACTGTGAGTGGTCCTCGCGGTTGATGAGGTTGCCGATATCGTGCAGGTATGCGGCGATCTGCACCAGTTCAAGGTCGCGCTCGGGATAGCCAAGCGTCTCAAGAATGTAGCGCGCGTTATGAGCCACGACGCCGACATGGGCAAAGCTGTGTTCGGTATAGCCAAGTGCTCCAAGCGATTCATCCGCCTTGCGGATGTAGGTGTTGATGACATCGTTGCTTTTGATCTGTTCAAATGTCGTCATGAAAAACCCCTCCTTTGGGTAGTGTATGCAAGGTGAAAAACAAGAAAAGGGGAACGCGGATGCGTTCCCCTTGGAAATTTATCCGCCCCAGCCCTCAAGTTCCTCATCGGTGCCGCCGGAATCACCGTCGCCGGTGTCCGGTTCGGTTGTGGTATCGGGATCGGTAGTCGTGCCGGGATCAACCGGTACTTCCGGCTCAACCGGTACTTCCGGATCAACCGGTACTTCCGGCTCAACCGGAACCTCCGGTTCGACCGGGACTTCCGGCTCGACCGGTACTTCCGGTTCAAGCGGGTCGTAGGTGACCTCATACTGCTTGTCGCGGACACGGTAGGTGCTGTAGGTCTTTTCCGACGAGAGCAGTTCGCCGTTCTCGTCGTATACATCGCGGTAGGCCATGACATTGTAGCCGGTGTACGGCGTGACGAGAACTTCACCAAGCGTACCGGTGAAGACGTTGCCGTCGGAA
This sequence comes from uncultured Oscillospiraceae bacterium, assembly GCA_964620855.1. Lineage (GTDB taxonomy): Bacteria > Bacillota > Clostridia > Oscillospirales > Oscillospiraceae > CAKTOF01. The sequence continues at coordinate 2,422 of CAZUKJ010000080.1, read as the reverse complement.
TCGGTCATCGTGCAGGTCTTGCCGTCGCTGTTGAGGATGATCTCGTTCTCGTCCTGATCAATATACTTGAATTCGGTGGTCGAGAGCGTCTCCGAATACAGATCAACGCGGTAATTATTCTCCTTGACGCCGGAGAAGCTGATGTGGACATAGCCGCCGGAGACAGACGCGGAAATGCGGACCGGCGTGGAGTTGTCGTTACGGAACTTATAGTCCAGTGCGCCCCAGTAGATCGTCGCATCCATACCGGAGGGGACATAGGTGACGATGTACATATGCTCGGCGCGTTCGACGATGCTGAAGTTGGCCATCAGCGTGCACATATACAGCGTGGAGGCAACCTGACAGACGCCGCCGCCCAGCTCGGCCACAGAGTCACCGTTGACATAAACGGTTGCGGCAAGGTAGCCCTTTTCGGCAGTACGCTCACCGACGACATTGTTGAACGAGAAGACCTCGCCCGGGTTGAGGATCGTGCCGTCAATGGCGGCGCAGGCGATCTCCAGATTGTTGGTACGGGCGGCGATGGCGGTGTGGTCGGACGAATAGCTGGCCAGCACGGTGCCGAACATCTCTTCTTCAAGCTGCGCGGCAGTGACTTCCGGCTCAATCGTACCGAAGGGAATCTGCACCGTTGTGCCTTCCTCAGCCAGCGCAAGCTGCTGTCTGGCAGCTTCCAGATCGAAGCCGAAGCCTACAACCTCTTCCACGATGGTATGGTTAGCCTCGTCGTAATAGGCGTCCTGCTTGTCGACACACATATCGCGGTAGAGCGTGTCAAGATCAACGGAGCTGTAGCTGACGAGGTCGTAGTCAAAGTGGATGGTGGAGAAATCGTTGTTCTGGAACGCGGTGAGAACCCGCTCGTAGAGCGCGTCGGCGTCGAGCGAGCGGCCCGGCGTACCGACGGCGACGGAGATCACGCCGGCGTCGTTGTCGATTGTGACAGCCGATTCGGTCAGCTCGGAATCGACCGCTGCGGAGGCCTCGTCGATGATCTGACGGATGTAGTCGGTGTCGAGGGTCAGACTGGTCTGCAGCTCAATGTAGTGCTCCGTCTTTTTGGCGTCGCGGAATGCTGCGGCAACCTGAAACACGCTGCCGCCGCGGCCATAGTTCCAGGCTTCGTCAATGGCGGCGTCGGTGTTGATTGCAGCCTTCGTCTGCTCCGGGGAGAAGGTGAGCGTCCGGTCGTCAAGCTCGACGACCAGCGTCTGCGTGCCGTAGGTCTCGTTGACGGCGTCATCGACCGCCTGAGCGGCTTCGACTTTGCTCATGCCGCCGACATTGACGCCGGCAACGTAAACATTCGGGAAAATGTATTCGTAGTCTGCAACCGAGGCGGAATACAGGTAGAATCCAACGAACGCAACGACCAGAACCGCCACCACGGCGATGACCGCAATAACTGGCTTTTTGCTGTTTTTGCCGCTGGTATTCTTCGCGGCGCTCGACGGCTTTTTGCTGCCGGAGGCGCCTGCCTCAAACTTTCCTTTGCTTATGGTAATCGCTCCTATCTATATCAAATGCCATGAGGCCTTGAATTTACATAATACCAAATTCATGCCGAACCCATTATAGCGTAAACCGGGGGTCGATAGCAAGAACAAAAGCGTAACTTTACATTACAATTCCGTTAAAATTTAGCGACGAACGGTATACTGCCCAAAATGTTGCACGGTCATTGCCGCCATTTTGAGCGGATCGTCATTTTGCTTCAGGCGGCAGGTGAGCATCGGCGTGTTTCCGGCGGAGAACAGGATGCGTCCTTTGAGCGCTTCATCGGCGCACAGACCGGAGACAGCGGCCAGATCCAGCGCGCGCAGCGTGAAGACGATCGAGCCGTTTTTCTGTGAAATGTCGCTGATGCCGCACTGGGCGGCCTTCGCGCGCAGCAGCGCAATGTCGATGAGGTTGAGCACGCTGCGGGGCGGATCGCCGTAGCGGTCGACAATCTCGTCAAGCAGGTCTTCCGAATCCTCCTCCGAACGGATGGCTGCCATGCGGCGGTACAGATCCATGCGCTGCTCGCCCGAGGAGACAAAGCTCTTGGGGATATTGGCGGCCACAGAGAGGTCTGCGGTACATTCCGGCGGAACCATCGCCGCCTGCCCCTGCTCTTCAAGCACGGCTTCCTCAAGCAGCTTCAGATACATGTCGTAGCCCACGGAGAGCATATGACCCGACTGCTCTGCGCCGAGCAGGTTGCCGGCGCCGCGGATTTCCAGATCCCGCATGGCGATCTTGAAGCCTGAGCCAAACTCCGCATATTCGCGGATGGCGGTCAGACGCTTTTCCGCCACTTCGGAGAGTACCTTGCCCTTGCGGAAGGTGAGATAGGCGAAGGCGTGGCGGCTTGAGCGGCCGACGCGGCCGCGCAGCTGGTGCAGCTGTGCCAGACCGAGACGGTCGGCGTCTTCAA
>CAZUKJ010000079.1:0-7173 GCA_964620855.1 uncultured Oscillospiraceae bacterium | reverse complement strand
GGAAATTCCCGGCAAAGAAAATCCTGCCGGCAAGTATCCCTTCGGTGGTGGTTCCGGTGCCGGTGTCACAGTCACGCCGGTTGCCTTTATGGTTACCAAGGCCGGTTCTGTGCGCATGATCCCGGTTGCTGAACCGGCAAGCACGACGATTGATCGTTTGATTGAGGCTGTGCCGGATCTTGTAGATCGTGTAATGAGCTATATCAAAGAGTCCAAGGCGAAAAAAGAGGCTGAATCAGTCGTTGAAACTGCCGAAAATTAACGAAAATATCACATCACTGTGCAGGTAATACTATCTGCGGTGATGAAATATGAAATGCAGCATCCTTCGGACGGCAGCGGCACTGCTTGCCGTTGCTGTCCTTTTTTGCGTTCCGGCGTCTGCCGCGCCGACTGTTTCGGCAAAGAGTGCGGTGGTACTCGACTGTGAGTCCGGACGGATTTTATTTGAGAAAAATGCAGATGAGCAGAGCCTGATTGCCAGCACAACAAAGATTATGACTGCGCTGGTCGTGATTGAAGAATGTGATCTTGATGCGAAGGTCAAAATTATGCCGGATGCCGTCGGGATCGAAGGATCATCCATGTATTTGAAGCGCGATGAGATCCTTACAGTCCGTGATCTGCTCTATGGCCTGATGCTCCGTTCCGGCAACGATGCGGCTGTTGCACTGGCAATTTATTGCGGCGGCAGTGTAGAAGGATTTGTTGAGCAGATGAATCGGAAGGCACACACGCTGGGTCTTGAGAGTTCCCATTTTTCCAATCCCAATGGGCTTGATGATCCGGGAAACTATTCCACAGCCCGGGATCTTGCGAAACTGACCGCGTATGCGATGGACAATGAGACATTCCACGAAATCGTCTCGACAAAGTCGATGACAGCCGGTGGCCGCGCTATGACCAACCATAATAAGCTGCTTTGGAATGTTGAGGGAGCGGTAGGTGTAAAAACCGGCTACACCCGGGCTGCGGGCCGAATTCTGGTCGGCGCAGCAGAACGCGATGGCAGAAGATTGGTGTCTGTTACAATCAATGCGCCAAACGACTGGTCCGATCATGCGGCGATGCTCTCGCATGGCTTTGAGAGTTTTTGTCTGCAGCAGATTGTAGAGGCAGGGGAGTCTCTTGCACCGGTTCCGCTCCTGGGCGGAGAGTACCCCGTCGTATATGCCGCTGCGGCTGTCCCGTTTTCTTACTCGATGCTTCCGGAGGAAACTGTACAGATCCGGCTGCATCTTCCGCGCATGGTTTTTGCGCCCGTCGAAGCAGGATCGAGCGCAGGTTGTGCGGAAATTTTACTCGATGGCAGGCAGATCGGAAGTGTGCCCTTGATCTGGAAGTTTTCAGACGAACAGAGCGATTTTATGGATGCCTGATTTTTCATTCGGAGGATACACGCTATGGCTGAACGAATTCAGAAAATATTATCGTCTCGCGGCGTTTGCTCCCGCAGAGAGGCAGAGCGCCTGATGCTGGCTGGCCGCGTCTTGTGCAATGGAAAACCGGTTCAGCCGGGTGATACTGCCGATCCGTCGATTGACAAGATTGAAATCGACGGTACGGTGCTTCCTGCTGCGCCGAAAATGCGGTATCTGATGCTCAATAAGCCGCGCGGTTATGTTACAACCTGTGACGATGAAAAGGGCCGCAAGGATGTCACAATGCTTGTTGCAGACTGTGGAGACCGTGTCTACCCGGTTGGTCGGCTGGATATGGATTCAGAAGGACTTCTTCTTCTGACCAATGACGGTGACTTCGCGAATCGGCTCATGCATCCATCGCACGAAGTAGACAAGACCTATCGTGTTTGGGTTGAAGGTGTGCAGCCGGACTCGGTTGAGCGCCTGAGCAGACCGATTGAACTTGATGGATATTTGATCCGGAGGCCGCAGGTGGAATGTCTGCAGCAATCAGGCAGCTGCGCGGTCTATGAGATCGTTATCCATGAGGGCCGCAATCGTCAGATTCGAAGGATGTGCGAGATTGCCGGGCTGCGTGTCACACGCCTCAAGCGTGTGGCAGAAGGTCTTGTGTGCCTCGGTTCCTTACCGCTCGGCAAATGGCGGGAACTGACAGAGGAAGAAATCAAAGCGCTCGATGGGAAATAATACATAGAATAATGGCGCAAGTTATTCATGTAGCACTTGCAAAATTGCAAAAATCGAGTATGATAGGAGCAGAGCGTCCTAGTATAGGATGAAAAATGTTTCCGAATCGTTGCATGTGTGGAGGTGCTGTTATGGCAGCTGACATTTTGGCCACCATCCAGGCCGGCATGGATGGATTTTCTAAAGGACAGAAGCTGATTGCTCGATATATTCTTGAAAATTATGATAAGGCTGCGTTTATGACCGCCAGCAAACTGGGAAAGACGGTCAATGTCTCGGAATCGACAGTCGTTCGTTTTGCTGTGGAGATTGGCTATGAAGGCTATCCGAGTATGCAGCGTGCGATGCAGGATATGATTCGCAATAAGCTGACCAGTGTGCAGCGAATTGAAGTTGCAAGAGATCGGATCGGCAATCAGGATATTATGAACATCGTGTTCCAGTCTGATATTGAGAAGATCCGTATGACACAGGAGGAAATTGATCGCGCTGCGTTTCAGATGTCGGTTGAGGCGATCCTGAATGCCAAACATATCTACATTCTTGGTGTCCGCTCCTCTGCGGTGATCGCCCAGTTCCTCGGCTTCTATTTTAATTACATGTTTGATAATGTCACGCTGGTCAACACATCGTCTGCCAGCGAGATGTTTGAGCAGATCGTTCGTGTCGGACCGGAAGATGTGGTTATCGGCATCAGCTTTCCGCGTTATTCCAGCCGCACGATCAAGGCAATGCGCTTCTGCCATGATTCCGGTGCAACGGTCATTGCTGTGACGGATACGATGCAGTCGCCGATTGCAGAAATGGCCGATCACGTCCTGTTGGCCAAGAGCGACATGGTTTCTCTGGTCGATACGCTCGTTGCACCGCTGAGCCTTTGCAATGCATTGCTTGTTGCGGTTGGCAGCCGCAAGGAGGCGGAGCTGTCAAAGACATTTACGCGTCTGGAAGAAATTTGGGAAGAGTACGAGGTTTACGAAAAAGTTGAGATTTGATGTAATTGTGGTCGGCGGCGGTCCGGCGGGAATGTTCTCGGCCGGTACGGCCGCCGGCTTTGGCGTGCGTGTTGCACTGATTGACCACGCCGATCGACTTGGAAAAAAACTGAATATTACCGGAAAAGGCCGCTGCAATGTCACAAACGACTGCTCAGCCGATGAAGTGCTTAAGAATGTTCCGCGCAACAGCCGATTCCTTTATAGCGCGATGTATGGCTTCCCACCGGAGCAGATTAAGCAGTTCTTTGAAAGCCGCGGCTGTCCGTTGAAGACGGAACGCGGCCGACGCGTGTTCCCGGTTTCCGACAGGGCGTTTGATATTACCAATGTGCTTGAGCGCTTCCTGCGTGAAACCGGCGTCAAGGTGATCCGGGATGATGTGTGTGAGCTTCTGACTCGTGATGGTTCCATCTGCGGAGTACGGACAAAGACCCAGACCATTGAGGCCGACCGTGTCATCGTCTGTACCGGCGGATGCTCATATCCGGCTACCGGTTCGGACGGCAGCGGCTATCGCATGGCAGAGGCGGTGGGACATACGATTGTTCCGCCCGTTGGTTCTCTTGTCCCGCTGGAAGAAGATGGCGATTGGTGCAGAAAAATGCAGGGATTGTCATTGCGGAATGTCTCGGTTCGCCTGACGGATGCGAAGAAGAAAACGGCGTACGAGGATTTTGGAGAACTGCTCTTTACGCATTTTGGACTGTCCGGTCCGACCATTCTGAGCGCCAGTGCACACATGAAGGGCAACGAAGGCTACACGGTGCATATCAATCTGAAGCCTGCGCTGGATGAACAGGCACTTGATCAGCGCCTGCTGCGTGAGTTTGAGGCGGCTCAGAACAAGAACTTCTCCAATGCACTGGATCATCTGTATCCGAGAGCACTGATCCCTGTGATGATTGAGCGCAGTGGGATCGATCCGGACTTGAAGGGGAACAGCCTGACGCGCCAGCAGCGGCGCACGATGCTGGAACTGACACGTGATTTTACGATCAAAATTTCAGGTCGTCGTCCGGTCAAAGAAGCGATTGTTACCTCCGGCGGCGTCAAAACCGGCGAGGTTGATCCGAAAACTATGCAGTCAAAACGCGTTGCCGGCCTGTACTTTGCTGGTGAGGTTCTTGATGTTGACGCCTATACGGGCGGATATAATCTGCAGATTGCCTGGGCAACCGGGTATGCGGCCGGCGTCGCTGCCGGTCAGGCGGCTGCAGAGGATAAGGAGATGGACTCGACACAATGAAAGAACGATTCTCGATTGCGATTGACGGCCCGTCCGGTGCCGGCAAAAGCACATTGGCGCGCCGTCTTGCAGCGGAGCTCGACTGCGCTTATATTGATACCGGTGCGATTTATCGTACGATTGCTTACCACTTTATGATGCTCGGAATCGGGCCAAAGGATACTGACAATATCCGGCGCTTTCTGCCGGATGCCGGTATCACACTGACTTTCCCCGGGGATGGAAAACAGCATATGATTCTCAACGGAACGGACGTGACGGATGAGATTCGTACCCCGGAGATCTCGTCGAATGCTTCGAAGTATGCAGAACATCCCCTGATCCGGGAGTTCCTGCTGGACATGCAGCGCGATACTGCGAAGAAGATGAGTGTTGTGATGGATGGGCGTGACATTGGAACTGTCGTGCTGCCGAATGCAGATGTGAAGATTTTTCTGACTGCTTCTGCGGAGGCTCGTGCCGAACGCCGCTATAAGGAACTCGTTGAGCGCGGAGAAAAAACGTCTCTGCAGGCCGTTTTGAAGGATCAGATGGATCGTGACGCCCGCGACCGCAGCCGTAAAGTCGCACCACTGAAAAAAGCGAAAGACGCGATTGAACTCGATACCACAGAGATGGATATTGAGCAGGCAAGTGCAGCCATGGTGGAGATCGTGAAAGGCAGGTGCGGCTGATGCTGTTTCCTCTGTTATATGCAGTGCTGCGATTTGCTCTGTTCTTTTGGCATCCCGTGCTTCGTGTCAAAGGCCTGGAAAACTACGACGAAAATGAATGTTACATCATGACATGCAACCATGCGTCCTCAGCGGATCCGTTTTGGATCGTTTTTGCATTGAAGACCAATACGCTGAAGAAGCTTCCAAGAATCATGGCAAAAGCACAGCTTATGCGAATCCCGGTGATCAATAAGATCCTGGAATGGATCGGTGTCTTTGGTGTCGAGCGCGGTGAAGCGGACATCACTTCACTGAAGATTGCGCTCAAAACTCTCAATGAGCGGAAAAGTCTTCTGATTTTTCCGCAGGGAACGCGCTGCAGAAACGGGGATCGTCTGCCGGGTAAAACCGGCGTGGCCATGATGGCAACGAGAACCAATACAAAAATTCTGCCGATCTATCTGACAGAGAATAAACGACCCTTTGCGCCGATCGACTGTGTCATCGGTGAGCCGTACTATATGGAGCACGAAGGAAAGCGTGCCAACGCATCCGAGCTTCATCGCCTGACGGATGAGATGATGGATCGCATTTATGCATTGGGAGATATGTTATGAAGATCACAGTTGCCGAGACAGCAGGATTTTGCTTTGGTGTTGATCGCGCGGTTTCGTTGGTTGAAAAAGCTGCGACAAATGGGAAAACGGTCGTTACGCTCGGTCCAATCATTCACAATCGCCATGTGGTCGGCCGCTTCGATGATATGGGGGTCCATGAGATATCGTCTGCGGATCAGGCACCGGACAATTCGCTTGTTGTGATTCGCTCACACGGCGTCGGCAAGGCAGTCTATGATGATCTTAACGCCCGCGGCCTTGAGATCGTGGATGCAACGTGCCCGTTTGTTGAGCGAATTCATCAGATTGCGTGGAAGGCGTCGGAGCAAGGGAGAACGGTTCTGATTGTAGGAGATCCGAAGCACCCGGAGGTGCTTGCTATTGCGGGCTGGTGCAGTGATCCTGTGGTCCAGGAAAACGCACAGGCGATTGCGGAGTGGCTGAGTGAAAAGCCGGAAATGCGGACTGCGCCGCTGACAGCGGTTTGTCAGACGACCAATACGCAGGCCGTCTGGGATGCTTGCAGGAATTTATTAAAAAAAGAGTGTACAAACTGCGAAATATTTGATACAATATGTAATGCTACAGAAAAACGCCAGAAAGAGGCAGTAGTCCTTGCAGACGAGTGCGATGCGATGGTTGTCGTCGGTGATGCAGCCAGTTCCAACACACGACGCCTGTATGAATTGTGCAGAGAAAACTGCTCGTTGGTCCAACTGATCGACAACGCGGCAGAGCTGGACTTGCAGTCGATTTCAAAGGCAAATACTGTTGGCATCACGGCGGGCGCATCGACACCGTCGTGGATTATTAAGGAGGTAAGTCACAAAATGAGCGACGAAATTATGGAGCAGGTATCTGCTGAGGACTTTGAGGCACTTCTCGAACAGTCCTTCAAAACTTTAAATACAGGAGATAAGGTTACCGGTATCGTTACCGGCATCGGCCCGACTGAGGTCTACGTTGATCTGGGCGCGAAGCAGGCGGGTTACATACCCTATGACCAGGTCAGCAACGATCCGACTGTGAAGCCGGAGGATCTGTTCAAGGTCGGCGATGAGATCGAGGTTTTCGTCGTTCGTGTGAATGATATTGAAGGCGTTGTCACCCTGAGCAAGAAGCGTCTCGACGCTAACAAGGGTTGGGAAGAGGTCGAAGCGGCTGTCGAGTCCAAGGAGCCGGTCGAAGTGACCATCACTGAAGTCAATGCTGGCGGCCTCGTTGGCAACTACAAGGGCATCCGTGTGTTCATCCCGGCTTCTCAGAGCGGCATCGCCAAGGGCGGCGATCTTGAGGTTATGCTCAAGCAGACCGTTGCCATTCGCATCACTGAGGTCAACCGTTCCCGCCGCCGTGTTGTCGGTTCTATCCGTGCGGTCTCCAGCGAGGCTCGCAAGGCTGCGGCTGACAAGATCTGGGCTGAGATCGAGGTCGGCAAGAAGTATCATGGCACGGTTAAGAGCCTGACTTCTTACGGCGCGTTCGTCGACATCGGCGGCGTTGATGGCATGGTCCACGTCTCCAAGCTGAGCTGGAACCGCATCA
>CAZUKJ010000078.1:0-7203 GCA_964620855.1 uncultured Oscillospiraceae bacterium | reverse complement strand
TCACCAAAACATGGGTCACGGCGCCCACCAGTTTCCCATCCTGTATGATGGGACTGCCGGACATTCCCTGCACAATGCCGCCGGTGATCGCCAGCAGTTCCGGGTCGGTCACCTTCAGGATCATATCCCGCCCGTCTTTGCCGTGCGTGTCCACTTTTTCGATCTGTACGGCGTATTCGCGGACCGTATCGGCATCGACCATGCACCGGATCGTCGCCGCACCCGGCCGGACGTCCTCTTCCGCTGCGACCGGGATCGCCGGCTGCGTGCAGATACCGGTCAGCTGGCCAAATATGCCGCAGCTTGTATTGCGTTCCACCGATCCGATCAGGCTTTCGGTCAAAAATGCACCCTGCAGCTGTCCCGGCGCACCGCGCTGACCACGATTGACGCCGACGATCTGTGCCGGGAGCAGTTCTCCGCCGGCAAGCGGAATCAGTCCGCCGGCCGAGCTGTCGTTGATCCCGTGTCCCAGCGCGCCATAGCTGCCGGTTTGGGGATCGTACCATGTCACCGTACCAATGCCGGCGACAGCATCGCGGATGTAGATGCCCATACGCCACCCGCCATCGACTGCATCCGGCGTCACCGCCGTTTCAAACGGCTTTCCTTTTCGCAGCGCACTGACCGTCAGCGGCTGCCCGCAGCAGTCGCGCACCACCTCGGCCAATTCTGCCGCAGACGCAAGCTCCACACCGTTGACCGATTGGATCACATCACCCGTCCGCAGTCCCGCATCCTGCGCCGGTGCGCTTTCATCAAACCCGGTAATTACAATCCCATCCGTCCGGATTCGGATTCCCACCGCCTCGCCGACCGGGACGAGCATCTTCGGAGTTGCTGCAAACGCCTGCGCAGACAGTACCGCCGTCAACGCAAGCGCAAGAAAAAAATTCAGTAATCGCCGCTGTTTCATCCTCTTTCATCACCCTTTCTGCCGCATTACACGCTTAATATGACCACGACAGGCCAAATTGATTGCAGGCAAAAAACAGCGGGATTTCCTTCTCCGAAAAAAGAGCTCCCACAGCGTCGGATGTTCGCCGTGGGAGCTCGGAATTTCATGTTGAAACAGGAATTTTTTATGCTTGCTCATATTGCTGCACAAACCGCAGAAGATACTCATTGAGCGGAAGCAGCGCAGTGAGCGTATCGCGGACGCGGGCAGACAATGCGGCAGAAAACAGTTCCTCTCCCGCGGGATACTGATTGTATGCGGAAAAGTTTTTCAAATTATAAAACCGTTCGAGTTCCGGCGATGGACAAGGCTTCTTGCGGTAGTATGTGTCGCCGGTGAGGCGAATATCCGTCGTTTCCTCGATCTTCCGAACGATGTCCAAAAACGGTTTTGGATTTTCTGCCAATTCGGCGCGAAACGCCGTCATGACTGCGGCCTTCGGCCGAAACAGTCCAAATCCGTACGCACAGCCTTCCGGATTGATCTCAAAAAACAGCGCCGGATTCTCTGACCACGAGAAACACTCGCGGCGAATGCAAAACCACAGCGACGTCTTGTACGGCGCTTCGGCATAGTTCGGCAAGCGTGCATCCCGATAGATGCGCGACACCTTGCACTTCAGCCCCGGTACCGACGACAGCGGTTCAAACACTTCTGCCGCCAATTCCTTGATCGGCCGATAGAGCTGCTCGGTGTAGATTTTTTTGTTTTCCTCAAACCATGTTTTATTATTATTGAACCGAATACCCCAGAGGAAGTCAATCGCCTCCGGCGTAAAGCCCTCAAACATAGCGAATCAGCTCCTCTGCCGTCTTGCGCTTCGGCGCATCGGGCGACTGCGCGGGATAGCCGACGGCGATGAGCGCGGTCAGAACCTCCGACTCGTCAAGGCCGAGAAATGCGTGCACTTGCTCCTCATCGTAAATACCGAGAATCACTGTGGCCAGGCCCTGCTCGTGCGCTGCCAGGCAGAAGGTCTGGCAGGCGATACCGGCGTCAAAATACTCCCATCGGTCCTCTTTCTTTGTAGAAGGCGAACCGTCTCGCTCATATCCCGCCCGGCCATGCACCGTGGTCATCGCCACGAGCACCGCCGCCGAACGCACCGTCTCGGCATTGAACGGCGGAAGCATCTGCGCGCAGATGGTCCCTTTCGCCTCCGGCGAATCGACGATAAAATAGCGCGTCGTCTGCGTATTTTTCCAGGACGGCGCATAGCGGGCCGCATCCACCACCGTCTGCAGGGTTTCCCGCGCAACCGGCTGCGGAGCAAAACGGCGAACGCTGCGTCGTGTCTTGATCGCTTCTATGGTATTCATATTGCTCACTCCACCGTAACAGATTTGGCCAAATTCCGGGGCTTATCAATATCGCAGCCGCGCATGAGCGCAACATAGTACGAGAACAGCTGCAGCGGCACAACGCCAAGGTTCGGCAGCAGCAGATCGTCCGTCTCCGGAATGGTGATGACGCCGTTGGCTTCCGTCTCCATTTCCTGCGCGCGCGCCGCCGTCGTCAGCGCGAGCACGTCCGCACCTCTGGCCTTGACCTCCTTGACATTGGACATTGCCTTGTCAAAGAGCGGCTCATATGTGCCCAGCGCGATGACGAGCGTACCGGGTACGATCAGCGAGATCGTGCCATGCTTCAACTCGCCGGACGCATACGCCTCAGAATGAATATAGGAGATCTCCTTGAGCTTCAGGCTGCCTTCCAAACCGAGCGCATAGTCAACATTGCGGCCGATGAAGAACACAGATTCATGGTTGAAATAGCGCGAAGCATAATAGGCGATTGCGTCTTTCTGCTCAAAAATCGTCTGCATTTTCTCCGGGATGCGCTGCAGCTCTGCAAGGAGCTCGGCGTACCGCTCCGGTGTGATCGTGCCGAGCGCATCGGCAAAATACAGGCCGATCAGGTCGAGCACCGCCATCTGCGTCGAGTAAGCCTTGGTCGTTGCAACAGCAATTTCCGGGCCGGCCCAGGTGTAGATCACATCGTCCGACTCGCGGGCAATCGAAGAGCCAACAACATTGACGATCGACAGCACGCGCGCACCGAGGCGCTTGGCCTCGCGCAGGCCGGCCAGCGTGTCAATGGTCTCACCGGACTGGCTGATGACGATCGCCAGCGTATGTTCGTCGACGATCGGATCGCTGTAGCGGAACTCCGAAGCCAGCACGACCTCGACCGGAACGCGCAGCAGCTTTTCCAGGTTGTACTTGCCAACGACGCCGACATGATACGACGAGCCACAGGCAATGATATAGATTTTATTGACCGAGCGGATATAGTCCGCCGAAAGGTCAAGATCATCGAGCACGACACGGCCATCGCGGATGCGCGGCTGGATCGTCTTTGCAACCGCCTCCGGCTGCTCAAAGATCTCCTTAATCATGAAGTGCTCATAGCCGCCCTTTTCGGCCGCAGTAATATCCCAGTCGACCGTGCTGATCGGCTTTTCGATCGGCTCGCACATGGAATTGTAGAGCTGAATTCCATCGCACGAAAGAACGGCGACCTCATCGTCTTCCATGTAGCAGACTTTGCGGGTGTGCTTGATGACTGCCGTGACGTCCGAGGCGATAAAGCTGCAGCCGTCGCCGTAACCGACGATCAGCGGGCTCATTTTGCGCGCGGCAATCAGCTTGTCGGGTGCATCCGCGCAGATAATACCGAGCGCATACGCGCCCTCGATGCGATGGAGCACCTTGAATACAGCTTCGAGAATATCGCCCTCATAGTAGTATTCCAGCAGGTGGGCAACGACCTCTGTATCCGTCTCAGACTGGAACTGAACACCCTTTCCCTGCAAGTACTGCTTGATCTCCAGATAATTTTCCACGATGCCGTTGTGCACGACCGCAATTCGGCCGTCCGCCGAGACATGCGGATGGGAGTTGGCATCCGACGGTTCGCCGTGCGTCGCCCAGCGGGTGTGTCCGATGCCCATCGTACCGGTCACAGACGCACCCTCATTGGTTTTATCCGCAAGCGCCTGCAGGCGGCCGACAGACTTGACGATCTGCAGGCCGTTTTCTGCCGACGAGACGGCAATACCGGCCGAGTCATACCCACGGTATTCCAGACGACGAAGGCCGTCAAGCAGGATCGGAGCGGCCTGCTCTCGTCCCACATATCCAACAATTCCACACATAGTAAGTTCCTCCTGTATGTTTGAATGCAGGACAAACTCGCAGTGATTTGCCCATCTCTGTTCGCAGCCCCTCTGTTTTGCGGTCACCCGCATATTTCAAGCTGCGTCACGCGCACAGAGCGCACGGAAGCGCATCCGCCGAATTTTCGATCACGCTTCTCCTCGTCATCCTGCCGAATGCAGGCACTGGCGCTTTTGTTGGGAGTGTTCCCAAGACCTCCTTTTTGTTTCTGCGATTGTCAACATTATATGCGATACCGCCCAAAAAAGCTATCTTAATTTTCTGCACACTTCTCTCAGCGCACACACAGCGCCGCACCTGACGCGCAATTCGCAGCAGCGAATCGGCCTAACCCATTTTCGAAAAAACTGCACTGTCTTACCAACAGTGCAGTTTAATTATTACAGTGAACGAATCATCCGGGTTGCCTGTGCTGCAGTCCATTAAAACCAGCGCTGCTGATTGGGCGAAAGCGCGCGAAACGATGTCAGCTGCTTGACCTTCACCGGCACGGCTCCGCGCTCACACAAACCGGCTGCGCCCGCAGATCCGTCATCACAGACGAAGACCGGGCTCCAGCCGCGCTCTAAATTCTCGCATGTTCCGCGCCATGTGCCTCCCTTGCCGAAACCGCTCTGCGCGACAAACACATAGTCTCCCTGTGCGTGGATCAGGCGGTTGCGCGAGAGCGCACGGCGGGCGGAAAACGGCATCTCCCAGCAGTCCTCACTGACCAGCAGCGACGCCATCGATTTTCCTATCCGATCTGGCAGGCTCTCTGCCGTATAGCAGATCACGCTTCCGCCATATTCCAGACACGATTGCTGCGCAGCAGAGTCCGCCCCGGCAGCGCCGCCGGAAACCAGCGTCACATGCTCTTTGGCGCAGAGCATACCGACCCGCCGGGCAAACGACGCCCCCGGCTCAGTCAGTGCCCGCGATCCGACGAGCGCCATCGCGCGCGTATTGAACAGCGAGAGATCACCAGCACAAAACAGCGCAGCGGGCGCGTCAATCCCAAGCCGCTGCCTCAAAATCTGCGGATAGTGCTTGGAAAACCGCGTCAGCACTTGGATCCCCCGGCGGTCCGCCGCCGAGAGATACCGCTGCAGCAGATCCTCACGGTCAAGCAGCCGCAAGATCCGCGCCGCATTCTCCGGCGAGCAGCCAAGATTGCGCAGGTCGGCGCTTGTCAGCTCATCCAGACTCGATTCCGGCCCGTGTGCCGTTACCATCTGCAGCAGGTGGCGATACTGCACCGCCGTAAGCGGATGCGCCCGCTCGTCACCGAGCGGGCAGCAGAGCATCAGCAGGCCTTTTTCCTTCTGATCCATAAAAACCTCTTATTTCAGCCGGCGCTTGCGATAGACCGGCGCTTTGACCTCTTCTTCGACCAGCTCATCACCTTCAAAGCGCATCGGCCGGACCGTGTAGTGGGAGTATTTTGCAATCTCATCCAGCTTGGCCTTCTCCGGGAACGAACCGATGACCGACCACGCCACACCCTTCCGTCCGGCTCTGGCCGTGCGGCCGATGCGGTGGATGTAATACTCGTTTTCATCCGGCACATCATAGTTGATGACACAGTCGACGTCGTCGACGTCAATACCGCGGGACGCCACATCCGTGGCGATCAGCACGGTCAGTTTACCGTCGCGGAAGGTCTGCATCGTCTTTTCGCGCTTGGACTGTGCAATGTCGCCGTGAATACAATCGGCATCAATACCGGCCCGGCGCAGATCATCTGTCAGGCGCTGGCACATATGCTTGGTGTTGCAGAAAATGATCACACGCTCCCAGCCCTGTGTTTTCAGCATGCGGAGCGTTGTCTCCTCCTTGGCAAGCTGCGAGACGGTGATGGAGAACTGCGCAATATCGGGCTTGTTGTCAATATCGGCCGGAACGGTGATCTCCACCTCATCGCGCTGGTACATCCACGAAACGGTCATGACCTCCTGCGAGATCGTCGCAGAAAACAAGCCCATATTCTTTTTGTTCTTGAGCTTGTCGAGAATTCCCGTGACATCTTTGAAAAAGCCCATATCGAGCATACGGTCGGCCTCGTCGAGCACAACGGTCTGCACCTTGTTCAGATGCAGCGTTTTTCTCTTATAGTGATCCATCAGACGGCCCGGTGTGGCAACGACGATCTGCGGTTTCTTCTGCAGCTGCTTGATCTGCGATTCGATCTTCGCGCCGCCATAGACGACCGCGATGCGGATGCCCTTGTAAAACCCGAGCAGCGAACGCATCTCGTCACAGATCTGGATGGCCAGCTCTCGCGTTGGAGCGAGAATCAGTCCCTGCAGGTCATCCGATTCCGGGTCGATGTGTTCAATCATGGGAATACCAAACGCGAACGTCTTGCCCGTACCGGTCGGCGCTTTGGCAATCACATCGCGCCACTGCATAAACGGCGGGATGGCCTCGGCCTGAATCCGCGTCGGCCAGCCGTAGCCGCGCTTGTCGAGCGCCTTGAGCATGTTCTCAGACAGTCCGAGATCGTGAAAAGTTACTTGCGTGTCCATTGTTTTCTAGTCCTTACCTTAAGATATATATGTTTTTCATCATTTTATCAGATTCTACCCGTCAAAGCAACCCCAGACCAGTATAGCATCGATTTTGTACTATAATCCGGCCGGAATCTGTGCTATAATAAATAAAATTATGAATTACGCAAGGAGGACACTGTCATGAGCAGAGCCGATGAACTTTTCATTGCCAACTGTAAAGAGATCCTTGAAAACGGCGTATGGGATACCGACCTGCCTGTTCGTCCCAAATGGGAAGACGGCACCCCCGCACACACCGTGAAAAAGTTCGGTATTGTCAACCGCTACAATCTGAAAGAAGAATTCCCAATCCTCACAATCCGCCGCACCTTCTACAAGACCTGCATTGACGAACTCCTGTGGATCTGGCAGAAGAAGTCGAACAACATTGCCGACCTCAACGGTCACATCTGGGATCAGTGGGCCGATGAAACCGGCTCGATCGGCAAGGCCTACGGCTATCAGCTCGGCGTCAAGCACCAGTATGCCGAAGGTGAGTTTGACCAGGTTGACCGTGTACTCTATGACCTGAAGC
>CAZUKJ010000077.1:0-7219 GCA_964620855.1 uncultured Oscillospiraceae bacterium | reverse complement strand
TAAGGGAGTGTTGCATTTTGCAACACTCCCACTCTTGCGCCTGTGAACTGTTTTATGAGCACCCGCCATCCGGCATTGATTCTTATTAAAGACGCATAGCGGCGTCGTAAGCGTCGCCCGCACCGTCGCGGATGTCGCCCGGCTTGACGTCGTCACCGACGATGTAAACCTCCGGTGCACAGCCGACAAACTGTGCCGCCAGCTCGGCGTTGGCCTGACGGCCGCCGGAAATGACCACGCTGTCAAACTCCAGACGGATCTGCTCCGTGGTGGCGTTCGACTCGTCGTAGACGGCAACCGGCCACGGGCGGTCGCCCAGATCAAAGCTCATATGGCCCGGGATGGCAAAGCCGCCGAAGCCCAGCTTGACCTGCGGGATTCCGCGCTTGACCGTGGCGGTGAGCCAGCCGTCGCCGATCTCTTCGACCGCGCAGTGCTCAATGTAGGAGAAGTTCGGTTCGAAGCGCGCCAGATCCTCCTCCGCGCGCTGCGCGTGGAAGTCGCGGAAGAGCGCTGCCTGCTGGCGGGTCAGCATCGTGACCTTGTGGCCGCATTGCGCCAGATGCAGCGCCGTCTCGCGGCCGGTCGTCGCGCCGCCGACCACGACGACGTTCAGCCCCAGCTCTTCCTCATTGCACATCGCGTCGTCTGCCAAAACGACATGCGCGGCATCCGCGCCCTTGACGGGCAGACTCTTCGGCTCAGAGCCGACGGCGACGATGATCGCATCATACCCGGCCTGACGGAGCATCTCCGGCGTGGCCTCGGTGTTCATGCGGACCTCTGCCCCGCTCTGGCCGAGCTGACTGAGGTGATATTCCATGAAATTGCGAAGCGGCCACTTGAACTCCGGCACGGTTGCAATATTCAGCTGACCGCCGAGGAAGCCGGTCTTTTCAAACAGCGTGACGCTGTGGCCGCGGCGGGCCGCCGTCGTTGCGGCGAGGATACCGGCCGGGCCGCCGCCGATGACGGCAACCTTCTTGCTTCTCTCCGGCGTTTCGGCATAGACATTGCCTCTGACGAGCGACTTCGGGTTGGCCGGGCAGCGGTGACGGCCGTGGCAGTCGTTGCAGCGGATGCAGGGCACGAACGCGCTCTGCGGCGCACCGGCCTTAAGCTTGGCATAGTACTCCGGATCGGCAATGAACTGGCGGGCCATCGAGACCAGGTCGGTCTTGCCCTCTTCGATAAAGCGCTCGGTGTCGACCGGGTCGCCGAAGCCGCCGACCGGCGAGACGAGGATGTTGATGCCGGCCTTTTTAAACGCCTCGGCAAACTTCAGGTTCGGCGGGTAGTGCTCGGCCATATTGAAGCCGGAGACGTGCGTCGACGCACCGTCGAAGCCGCGCACCTGCAGAATGTCGACCAGGCCTTCCCACGCCTTGCAGTATTCGAGCCAGTCGTTCATCGTGTAGCCCGGTTCTTCCTCCTCCGCGGAGCACTGCACTTCCAGAATCAGATCCGGGCAGGCTTCGCGGATGCGCGTAAACAGCTCCACCGTCAGTCTGACGCGCTCGGCATTCGTCGAGCCGCCGTAGCGGTCGGTGCGCTGGTTGAGCAGCGGAGAGAGCGAGTTGCACAGGATCGACGCGCGGTAGGACATGTAGAATGTCACCGCGTCAAAGCCGAGCGACTGCACATCGACGCAGGCGTCGACGAAATTCTGGATCATCTTCTCCAGCTCATCGGCCGGAATGCCCGGCTTGTTGTGATAGGTCATGGAGTTGTAGTCACCGCGGGCGGGGATCTCGTCCCAGTTCGGCGTGTCGGCGATGTTGAACTGCTTGGGCTCAATGTCCTGCAGCGACGCCGAGGTCAGCGAGCCTTCCGCGTGGACGCGGTCGTTGAGGTCGCGGTAGGCAGCACGAACCGTCTCGTCGTGCATATCGTGCGCCTGCGGGCCAAACTTCGGGCCGTGGCCGGTGTCGACCGCCTCGACATAGTCACCGATCCAGACCGTGACCATCGCAGCGCCGTTTTTGGCCGTTTCCACATAGAAATCCGCCACTGTGTCGAGCTCCTGCGGCGGCAGGGAGCACTTTGACTGCAGCAAATGGTTTTTCAGCGTTTTACCACGCACCTGCACAGGCGAGAGCGTGAATCCGTACGGATGCAGAGAAGGATGCATAGTCAATCCGTCCTTTTTCTTTTTTATTGTATACTAATCATTTTAGAAACCCTGCTGTTGTTTGTCCAGCCTTTTCCTGCCGTCATATATTCCAAATCCGGTACAGTGATTTTGTGGATTCCATCTAAAAAAGGCGGCAGGATGAACGTCATCCTGCCGCCGGCGTATTATTCCATTGCGTCGACGCAGGCGCGAAGCACCGCCGCAGCAATCGGCGCGCAGACGCCGCTGCCGCTGCCGGCGTTTTCCACCACAACGACAAATGCCAGCGGATAGTCCTCGTCGAGCACGAAGCCGGCGAATGTCGCGTGCGGCGACTGCCCTTCCCCGACCTCGGCCGTGCCGGACTTGGCGCAGACCTCAAGCTCGCCGAACTGCGCCGCGCCGTAGTTGGACACGACGTTGTTTCTCATCATTTCCTGCAGGCGCTCGCACGTCTCCTTCTCAAAGACAGACTCTGTCATCGAAACGGACGCCCGATAGGTCACATTGCCGTCGCCGTCCGTCACACGCGCGGCCAGATACGGCTGCGCGGCCTGCCCGCCGTCTGCAATCGTGCCCATGAGCACCAGAAAAGACAGCGGATTGACCTGATCGGTATACTGGCCAATGCCCGCCCATGCGATCTCCGACGCTGCCGCATCCTCCACATCAAATCGGCCCGGCTGCGTCGTGATGCCGTCGAAGCGGATCGTCGAGGTGACGCCCGCCTTCTGCGCGTATTCGCGCAGCGTTTCGCCGCCGAGCTCCTGCGAGATCTCCGCAAACGCGCAGTTGCACGAGACGGCCAGCGCCCGCTCCAGATCGACCTCACCGTGGACGCCCGCGCAGGTGATCGTATCGCCGCCGATTGTGACCGAACCGGTGCACAGGAAGGTCTCCTCCCCGATGTCCGGGATCGTTTCGAGCGCCGCAGCCGCCGTGATGATCTTAAAGATCGAGCCGGGAGTGTAGACGCCCTGCGTCAGGCGGTTGAGATATACGCCGTCATACTGCCCGGTCGTGTCGCCTTCCACGTCCGGCATATTGTCCGGGTCATAGGTCGGCGTCGTCACGGCGCACAGCAGTTCTCCGGTTTTGTAGTTGTACACGCCCACCGTGCCGTGTCGTCCGGCGAGCGCTTCGAGCGCGGCAAGCTGAACATCCGCGCTGACGGTCAGACGCAGCGTGTTTTGCTCCTCGTCGATGCCGTAAACGCCGGTGATGGGATCATAGCCGACCAGCTCCCCGGCATACTCGGACAGCACCGTGGAGGCGATGTAGCCGTACCGGTCTCCGAGCAGATGCATGGTCGCCAGACGCAGCTGCGCGTCGGAGGCGTAGGTGCGCCCGCCGTCGACCTGCCGGAGCAAGGTAACGCCGTCGCGGTCGGTAATCACGCCGGTGTCGAGATTGCCGCCGGTGTAGACATGCGGTGAGCCGGGAAAGACGATCCAGTCGTCTCCGCGCAGGAAGTACTGCACGCCGAACACGACCACGCCCGCAAGCAGCGCAACGGCAACGATCAGCGCGCACAGCGCACGCCGTGAAACCTGATTCATGCCGCGCCTCCTTCCTCAAACGGACGCCGCGCGCCCGAGAGCCGGACGGCAAAGCTCGCGTTCTGCCGCGTGTCCGCCGCCTTGACAAACGCCAGCAGTCCCCATGTCGAGATCATGCTCGAGCCGCCGTTTGAGACGAAGGGAAATGTCACGCCGGTCAGCGGCAGGAAGTCGACCGTTCCAAACACATTGAGCACGGTCTGCACCATCAAAATGCCCATCGCCGCGCAAGCGCCGATCGTGTAAAAGCAGCTTCTGCCCGACGGCGCGGATTTCACCGTGAAAATTCCGAGGACAGCGACGGCCGCAACCATCAGCACCGCCATTATCAGTCCCCACTCCTCGCCGACAAAGGCGAATACCAGATCGGTGTCCGAGGCGGCGACATATTTGAGCCAGCCGTTACCCGGCCCGAGGCCGAACAATCCTCCGGAGGCGATGCACATCATCGCGCGCGTCTGCTGATAGCCCGAGGTGAGCGCGTTTTCCCAGACGTGCCCCCACGCGGCGAAGCGCTGCAGCGCGTACGGCCGGAACCGGATCGCCAGCACGCCCGCAAAGGCCACGCCGCCGCAGATCAGCAGCAGCCCGGCAAAGTTGCCCGAGCGCAGAAATGCGATCACGAGAAACGCCGCAAAGAAAACGAGCGCCGTTCCGAAGTCGTTGATGATGGCCAGCGCGCCGCAGATCACGCCCGTGTAGACGAGAAACAGCAGCAGGTTGCGCCGCGTCACGATACGGTCGAGCGTCGACGCACCGGCAAAGACAAAGCACAGCTTCACCAGCTCCGACGGCTGGAACGACATCCCGCCGAGATAGATCCAGTTGCGTGCGCCGCCCACCTCCGTGCCGAAGACCAGATTCGCCGCCAAAAGCGCAATGCCGCAGCCCGCCGCAAGATATCGGATCTTCTTGGCGCGCTCCAAATCGCGCAGCGCCCAGCCGATGACCATAAAGGCCGCGAGGCCCATCAGAACGGTCAGCACAAGCTTCGGCAGCTCCTCCGGCGTATCGGACGCGCAGATCGACATGCCGAGCGTCGTCAGCCAGAACGCAAGCGTCTCGACCTCATAGCCGGAGCGCCGCAGGCCCTTCCAGAACAAAAACAGCGCCCACTGCACGGCGATGAGCGCGCCAAACGCGCCGAGGATCCGCGTCGTTTCTCCGACGCTCAGGCACAGCTGCAGCGCTGTGAGTACCTGAAACAGCGTCAAAAGCACCAGCGTTGCACCGGGACGGATGCGCGAACCGGCACGGGTGCGTGTGCTTGCCTGCCGGCGCTCCTGTTCCCGGGAAAACGGCCGCAGCTCGCAGGCCACGCCGCCAAGCTCGATCACATCGCCGTAGCGCACCTCGCACGCCGACACCATCTGGCCGTTGACCACGATGCCGCCCTTCGAGCCGACGTCGCGGATCGACCAGCTGCCGTCGTCATAGCGCGTTAAAACCGCGTGCGTTCTCGAAACAGTCGGAAAATTGATCACCAGATCGCAGGTGCGCTTGCGGCCGATCAAATTCTCCCAGTGCGTCACATCCAGCGCCGCGCCGCCCGGCAGCACAAGCTGCGCCCATGTCTCCGGCTCAGTGCGTCCCGACAGCAGCGAGCGGGCGCACCGCGCCACGATCACCAGCGCCAGCACCGGAAACACATATCGCAGCACCGTGCAGACCGGCCCGGCCAGATCGCTGAGGCCGGAATCGGTCAGCCAGGTGCCGATATCAGTCAACAATCCTGTCAGAATCGTCAAAGGAGTTCACCTTCTTGCCATTTGGGGTTGGCCCATTGTACCACGAGTGGAAAAAACACGCAAGTATCGGCGCAAATCAGCACAATTTGCGCCAAAATTTCTTTGTAACCGATTGTAATTTTTCTGTAAAGGTGTATAATGGTATTCGCTGCCAATTTTGTGCAGTGTTTTGATCAACCGAAAGGAAGCCATTCTCATGCATCCTATCGTACGCAAAATCGCCTGTCTGCTTCTGGCAGCAGGATTATTATGCACCGTTACGCTGCCGGCCACCGCTGCGCCGACCGAATTTTACGATGTAGACTCGGAAGACTGGTTCGCCCCGTCGGTCAGCTATGTGGTCGGTCAGTCGCTGTTCGTCGGCCGCTCCACCGGCTACTTCGCGCCGGAGCTGACGATGAACCGCGCAATGTTCTACACCGTGCTCTGCCGCATGGCAGGTGCGGAGGTCTCCAATGAGATCGACACGAACCTCTCCGACGTCACTGCCGGCAGCTGGTATACCGGCGCCGTCGTCTGGGCAATCAGCACCGGCATTGCCGACTGCCGCACGGATGATGCCTTCGGCGCATACGACGATGTCCCGCGCTGGGAGCTCTGTCTGGCGCTCGCCCGCTTCGATGCGCTCACCGCCGCCGGCGTGCTCCCGGAAGCCGCCCACATGACGTTCCCGGATCTCGGCCATCTGAGCGCCGAGGTCTGCGCCGCCATCGCCGCCTGCCAGAGCGCAGGCATCGTCTCCGGACGCAGCGACGGCCGCTTTGATCCGTACGCCAGCGCCACACGCGCGCACGTCGCCAAGGTCATTGCAAACTACCACCAGCAGTTTACCGGCGCCATCACCGAAGCGGACGCACCGCCTGCCGAGGCGGAAGTTCTCACAGAAGCCGCAGAAGAACCCGTTGACGCCGCTTCTCTCACCGGCTGGGCCGGGGATGTCCGTCTCGACTTCCCGCTGTCGTTTGCCGAAACGGTGAGCGCCGGGCAGGTCAACGCGCTCAACGCGCGCATCCTGACCGAAAACGAACCGGCCGCGATGGCCGCGCTCGGCACAACCATCGACGGCAACGCCAAGCACCTGACCAACTACGGCACAGACGGCCTGTCCGACTGCATCAACGTCACCACTTGTCTGTCCAACCAGAAAAGCGGCGTCGACGCCGGTGCTGCGCTGTCCGGTCAGCAGGAGTACTACGGCTACAGCCTGCAGGTCTCCGGCGTCGCGCAGCAGGATGTGTGGCATCAGGCAGCGCAGAGCAGCGGCAAAAGCCCGTGGCAGTGCACCTGGTGGGTCTGGGGCCGTGCCGCGCAGTATGTCGATCTGGCGTACGGACTTGATTTCACCGAGCTGTGCGGCGGCCGATCCTCGCTCGGCAACGGCGGCGACTACTTTGCCAGCCTCCGGCCGTACTTCCTGAGCGATCAAACACCGTCGGCCAACTCCATCGTCTCGTGGAGCTGCGGTACATACGGCCATGTCGGCTATGTCGAAGCCGTCGACGACAACGGCATCTGGGTCTCGATGGCCGACAGCGGCCACTCCTGGCGCGGTATTACCTACATCGTCAAGACCTCGTCGACGACGAACCCCTACCCGCTCAACTGGTTCTCCTCCGAGCGGTTCAACGGCTTTAACCACCTCGATTACGCCGCCGACGGCTCTCCCATCGGCCAATAAGCAACCGGCAGGGTATGCAATACCCTGCCGGTTTTTTGTTTTTTCTGTATTCTCCGCGCCTGCACCGCGCCTAATATGGCTCCCTCTGATGAGGGAGCTGTCAGCCGGTACGGCTGACTGA
>CAZUKJ010000076.1:0-7317 GCA_964620855.1 uncultured Oscillospiraceae bacterium | reverse complement strand
AGATGATAGGTATTCGAAAGTTCCACCTGACAGCCGATATTCTTCAGATCTTCCGCACTCAGACCGCCCTTGATTGCGCCCTGTGTGCCGACATTCATAAACACCGGGGTCTGCACAGTACCGTGGGCGCAGGTAAACTCGCCGCGTCTGGCGTTCCCTTCTTTTTTTATTACTCGAAACATATTGACCTCTTTATTCTAAATTTGCAAGAAACATCGCATCGCCAAACGAGAAGAAACGATAGCGTTCCCGAACCGCTTCCTCATATGCAGCCAAGACATGATCTCGACCCGCGAAAGCGGAAACCAGCATTATCAGCGTACTCTCCGGCAGATGGAAATTCGTCACAAGCGCATCCATTGCCTTAAAGCGATAACCCGGATAAATGAAAATATTCGTCCAACCGGAGCACTCTTCAAAGCTGCCGTCATCATTGGCAAACGACTCCAGCGTGCGGCACGATGTAGTTCCAACACAGATGATCCGTCCGCCATTTTGTTTTGTATTGTTGAGAATATCTGCAGTTTCTTTTGAAATCATACAGAATTCCGAGTGCATTTCATGGTCGGTGATTACATCTGCTTTGACCGGACGGAAGGTTCCAAGTCCAACATGCAGCGTGACATAGGCAATCGAGACACCTGCATGTTTCAACGACGAGAGCATCTCTTTTGTAAAATGGAGGCCGGCTGTCGGCGCTGCAGCAGATCCAGTCACACGGGAATAAACCGTCTGGTAGCGCTCACCGTCTTCCAAAGACTCCTTAATGTACGGCGGCAGCGGCATCTTGCCGAGGCGCTCAAGCACTTCAAGGAATATACCGTCATAATGGAACTGAACCAGCTTATTTCCATTTTCTTTCGCGCCAACAACGGTCGCGGTCAATTCCCCACCGCCAAAAATCAGTTCCGTTCCCGGCTGTGTTTTTCTGCCCGGCTTCGTCAGGCACTCCCAGACCCCGTCGCCTTTATCCTGCAGGAGCAATACCTCAACGGCGCCGCCTGTTGGACGATTGCCTAAGAGACGTGCAGGCAATACACGCGAATCGTTAAGCACGAGGCAGTCGCCCGGCCGAAGATAGTTCGGCAGATCAAAAAAGTGTTGATGTGAAATCGCACCGGTCGAGCGGTCCATCACAAGAAGCCGCGAGCCATCCCGCCGCTCAAGTGGTGTTTGCGCAATCAGCTCAGGCGGAAGGGCATAATTAAAATCTGATGTTTTCAAAATTGTTTCCCCTTTATTCAATCGTGACGCCGGTGTAGTAGAATTTCAGGATTTCGTCATAGGTATACCCCTGAAGGCCCATCGCATATGCACCATATTGGCTCATTCCGACATTATGGCCATATCCCTTACCCACAATCAGCCATTCATCAGTGGAGGTATTGGTCACCGTTTCAAACCCATTTGAATTCTCTTCTTCCACTGTCGGAACAATCATGCCGGAAGACGTGATCGTGACAACTTCCTCCGAAATCAGCTCAACACCGTCAGCAGACAAGACATAGACCGAATCGGCAACTTCTGTCAAAACCCCATCGGTAGCAACAAACGTACCGGATGTTTCGTCACCTTTCGTGCTGATTCCGTTATAGGTTTCGCCCGGTGCAACAACGATAAACCGTCTGCTGAAATACCGCTGCGTATAGTAATTCTGGAAAATTCCACGGGCTGCGTCTTTGGTAAACGTGTATGTTCTTCCGTTGGAATCTACGAATTCAATCGAATAGACATTGCCGAGTTCCGTATAGCTCGTAACAGAAAAAGAAACGATCTTTGAGCAGGAAGAATAGCTGGAACTCCAGGCACGAATTACCGCAGCAAGGTCATTACCGTCCAGCGAATAACTCCAATCTTCCGACGGGACCGAAATCGAAGTCTCAAACGGATCTTCCTTACCGATCAGATAGTCTGCATGTCCGCCCCATGCCTCGGCAGAGCTTACCGTTGCACCACCGTCTGCCGCATGGTAGAGCGCCTCAATCAGTTTTCCATCATAATAAATGCACTCGCCTGTCGTCTCTTCCGCCGCCAACGCAACAATCGGCGCATAACTTCCAGAATATACGCCGCGGTAGACCTGACAATCCGTAGAAATGCAAACGTCAAATCCGTACGCGATATGTTTGACCGACGCTTCTGCATAAGTTCTTGCAGCAACCGCGCCAGCCTTCAGCGTCTCAAGCGGCCAACTCGGGTTCATCTCATATGGAATGACACCTTGAATGTAGTCATTGAGAGCCACATAATTGATAACGGTCAGATTCTCACCGGTACGCCGACAATATTCAAAGCCTCCGCGATAACGGTATCCTTTAAACCATGTCTGATGATCTTCCTCTCCGGTAATATCCGGCATAATTGCAAAATAATTTCCGCCAAATCCCAAATCATATTCAAACAGAATTGTATTTGTTCCGGTGATTACAACCGTGTAGCAGGAGGTGCTTGCGCCAACAACAGAAACACCAGCATAATTTACCGAATCCGCCGCGGCATTTTCCGCTGTGGAATAAAATTCAAACCGGACGCGATATTCGCCGTTGATATATGCAGGGAAACCGTAAGGGTAGTTCAGCGCAGCAGCTGCGGCTTCATCATAGGAACTGTAGACCTGATCCACCTGCAGATGATATGCACCGACCAAGGTGGAAGAAACAGCCTGCTGCGTGTCATAATATGTGCCGGAGGCATAATATAAGTTGGTGTCCTTGCAGGTAGTGATCTTTTCCTGAACAGTGTAGCCGACTTCCACAAAATTTCGGTTGCTGTCAAAGTAGCCAAACCGATATCCCGAGCCGACTTCATTGGCAAGATTTGCAGTTGCCAGAGTGCTGCTGCCATAAAACAAACCAACCCGAACCACTTCATTGACTGCTGCAGCCTCTGCCTGCTGCGAAAAAACAGGAAGTAAAATCGCAACACTCAGCATCATTGCAAGACAGATACGAATGGATTTATGTAAGCGGAAAGGTTTCATAAAATCCTCCCATTTCAAATAACATGACGGAATTTACAATTTCGAATCTGTCAGTGAATGAAATATAAGCAAACAACACATTGACATCAGAAATACGGAATTGTAAAATAATAAAAATACAAAATAATGAATACGCAGACATCAAAATTCGACATCATACAGAGTTATTATATTACATAATACCCCTGTTTTGCAACCATGATTCTGCATTTTCAGAACACAGATGGGAGATGCCTACTATGCAGCACTATCACGTCGGAATTATCGGCGCAACCGGTATGGTTGGTCAGCGATTTGTCACATTATGCAACGAGCACCCATGGTTTGATTGCGTCGTCCTCGCCGCATCCAGCCGTTCCGCCGGGAAAACATATGAAGAGGCAGTTGGCGCCAGATGGGCCATGGACGAAGGTATGCCTGAATGGGCGAAGAATATTCGTCTGATGGATGCCGAAGCTGACGCAGCGAAAATCGCAGAGATGGTCGACTTTGTCTTCTGTGCTGTCGACATGCCGAAGCAGGAAGTGCTTGCGCTGGAAGAAATGTATGCAAAGCTCGAATGCCCTGTTGTCTCCAATAACTCTGCCAATCGAATGACGCCGGACGTTCCAATGATCATTCCGGAGTTGAATGACTCTCATCTCTCCGTAATTGAGGCACAGAAAAAACGGCTCGGCACAACTCGCGGCTTTATTGCTGTCAAGTCAAATTGCTCGATTCAGAGCTATGTTCCGGCCCTGCACCCGCTCAAAGAGCGCTACGGTCTGAAGAAAGTCCTGGCCTGCACTTATCAGGCAATCTCCGGTGCCGGTAAAACCTTCGAAACCTGGCCGGAAATGGTCGACAATCTGATCCCCTATATCGGCGGCGAAGAAGATAAAAGCGAAAACGAGCCGTTGAAGGTTTGGGGAACCGTGGAAAACGGCAAAATAATTCACGCGGTATCCCCCGAAATCACGACGCAGTGTTTGCGTGTTCCTGTCACGAACGGACACATGGCTGCCGTTTTTGCCTCGTTTGAACACACGCCCGATCTCGAGGAAATCAAACAGATCTGGGCCGAATTCCAGGGAAGACCGCAGCTGCTCCATCTTCCCCATGCCCCGAAGCAGTTTTTGAATTATTTTGAACAGAACGACATGCCTCAGACTAAGCTGCAGCGTGATCTCGAAGGCGGTATGGCGATTTCGGTCGGCCGACTGCGCCCCGACAGTCAATACGATATCAAATTTGTCTGCCTCTCACACAATACCCTGCGCGGCGCTGCCGGCGGCGGCGTCCTTCTTGCAGAGCTCCTGTGCGCAGAGGGGTATATCACCCATCGTTAAGGAGTGACTGGTTTTGAAACAGCCCATTTTTACCGGTTCCGGCGTCGCCCTTGTGACGCCTATGCTGCCGGATTATTCTGTCAATTATGAAAAGCTTGACGAACTGATCGAACTTCAGATCGAGGCCGGTACCGATTCGATCATTGCATGCGGTACGACCGGCGAATCCTCGACACTCTCTACGGAAGAGCATCTCGAGGTGATCCGCCGCACGATCAGAACCGTCAACGGTCGATGCAAAGTCATTGCCGGCACAGGAAGCAATGACACCGCCTACGGCATTGAACTGTCGAAAGAAGCTGCCGATTTGGGTGCGGACGCCCTCCTTCTCGTAACGCCTTATTATAATAAGGCAACGCAGAAAGGTCTTGTCAAGCATTACACAGCAATTGCCGATCATGTCAGCTGTCCTTTGATTCTTTATAATGTACCGTCGCGCACCGGCGTCAGTATGACGGTTGATACGTACAAAGAACTCAGCAAACACCCGAATATCAATGGCGTGAAAGAAGCCTCCGGCAATGTTGCGCTCGTGGCGCGTACCATCGCTGCCTGCGGTGACGAATTCCACGTCTGGTCGGGCAACGACGATCAGATTGTTCCGCTGATGTCCATTGGCGCAAAAGGCATCATCTCGGTGCTGGCCAATCTCTGCCCTGTACAGACCCGTGAAATCGCACACGCCTGTCTGGACGGCAACTATGCCAAAGCTGGGCAGATGCAGGTGGAGTATATGGAGCTGATTGACGCACTGTTTTGCGAAGTGAATCCGATCTGCATCAAAACCGCAATGAATCTGGCCGGAATGGATGTCGGTCCGCTTCGTATGCCGCTGTGTGAGATGGAGGAGAAAAATCTTGCGGTACTGCAGGCTGCATTGGCGCACTACGACTGCATCAAATAAACTCGTAACCACAAAAGAGGATGGCGGATGCTATGAAAAAAATTATTATTTCCGGCTGCAATGGCCGGATGGGGCGTGTTGTTACGGACCTTTGCAGCGCAGATCCCACCCTGGAGATTGTCGCAGGCATTGATCCGACCGGCACAAAGCTCTCCGACTACCCGGTCTACGCGCATCCCATGGAGTACACCGGAGCATGTGACTGTATCATCGATTTTTCCTCCCCTGCCGCGCTCGACGGACTACTCTCCTTTTGTAGCGCGCACAAATGTGCCATCGTACTGGCAACGACGGGATATTCCGAGTCTCAGCTCGAACAGATTCACTCCGCAAGCAAAGAAATCGCAATCTTTCGTTCTGCAAACATGAGTCTTGGTATCAATCTTCTGATCTCACTGGTCAAACAGGCTGCACAGGTTTTGGAGGACTTCGATATTGAGATTGTTGAACGACATCACAACAAAAAGCTCGATGCTCCCAGCGGCACCGCTCTGATGCTGGCTGACGCTGCAGCGCAGGCCGTCAGCTATGATCCGGAATATGTCTATCAGCGGCAGAGCGTCCGCAAACAACGCGACCCGAAAGAAATCGGTATCAGCGCCGTCCGTGGCGGCACCATCGTCGGAGATCATGAGGTCATTTTTGCCGGACGCGACGAGGTCATTGAGCTGCGGCACAGCGCTGCATCCCGCGAAGTCTTTGCAAGCGGCGCTGTTCGCGCTGCCGCATTTCTCATCGGAAAAGGCCCGGGAATGTACAACATGGAAAATCTGATTGCGGAGGATAAATAACTATGCATCAGCCGATCACTAAAATTACCTTCTGTCCCAATATTGCGCTCGTCACTCTCCCGATGGTTCCCGGTGACAGCAAAATCGTCGCTGAAATTCTGACTGCGATCTCTGACAACAACGTTAATATTGATATGATCAGCCAGACAGCACCGCTGGGCGGAAATATCAGCGTCGCCTTTTCGATCTCTGCCGATTCGATGGCCCTTCTGCTTCCCGTTATCAACTCATTGAAACCGCAGCATCCGGGCCTGAAGTGTGAGATCACAGGCGGCATGAGCAAAATCAACTTTTATGACGCAGACATGGTCAACACCCCCGGCGTTGCCGCCAAAGTCTTCTCTGCTTTGGCCGACGGAAATGTTCAAATCTCAATGATTGCCACATCCACTGTGGATATCTCCATTCTGGTTCAGGAACATGACTTGAACGACGCGCTGATGATCTGCTCTGCTAAATTTGGCATCGAAGCTGAAGAAGTTCCTTTTGAATAAACGGACAAAGGGAGTGTTGCATTTTGCAACACTCCCTTTTAAATTTACAGGAGACAATCTGCTTCCTGCAAAGCATCGCCTGTGGACGGGTGATTGACTGTGCTTGGGTGTCTCCAAGACTGCACACTTCACCTGCCAGGAACGCACAGCCTCATTGCAGTTGGTTCTGTTTTACAGCAGGGCTGTTCTTACTTAATAATTGCTTTGTGGAACACTTTTTTGCCCTTGCGGATCTTCACGCCGGAAGCAAGCTGGTCCTGCGTCACGGTGAAATCGATATTCGGAACTTTTTCATCGTTCACGAAAACACCGCCCTGCTGCACCAGACGGCGGGCTTCTCCGCGAGACGGTGCAAGACCGCAGGCAATCATCAGATCAAGGATCTGAATCGCGCCATTCGTCAGCTGCTCTTCGCTCAGTTCGGTCGTCGGCATATTCGAGTCGTCCGAGCCGCCGGCAAACAGCGCACGGGACGCTTCCTGCGCTTTGACCGCTTCCTCCTCGCCATGAACCATCTTCGTCAGTTCATAGGCCAGAATTTCCTTGGCCTCATTGATCTTCTGGTCTTTCCAGGCTGCCATCTCATCGATCTGATCAAGCGGAAGGAATGTCAGCATGCGGATGCACTTCATCACATCTGCATCACCAACATTGCGCCAGTACTGATAGAACTCGTATGGAGAAGTTTTGTTCGCATCGAGCCAGACCGCATTGCCCGCCGTCTTGCCCATCTTCTTGCCCTGCGAGTCGGTGAGCAGCGTAATTGTCATTGCATACGCATCCTTGCCCAGCTTTTTACGGATCAGCTCCGTACCGCCAA
>CAZUKJ010000075.1:0-7330 GCA_964620855.1 uncultured Oscillospiraceae bacterium | reverse complement strand
CATTTGCAGACGCTTCATCAGCGTGAGTGCCATAAAGTGTCCGGCGGTCAGGCTGTCCGCTGTGCAGTCAAAGCCGATATAAAACGTCGCCTTGCCTTCATTGATCAGTTCCGCAATTTCCGCTTCATCTGTCGTCTGTGCGATCAGACCGCGGGCAACCAGTTCGTCATAGAGTTTCATGTCATTTCTCCTTTTCAAAAACAAAAGCCCTCTGTTCCATACGGAACAGAGGGCGCTGATTACTAAGCGCGGTACCACCTCTGGTTCGCACACCCTTCGCAGGATGCACCTTTGCGAGTCAATGACTCATTCGCGGTATCGGGCGAACCCGTCTTACCCTACTGTCAGTTCAGGCAGCCGCTCCGGGGTGTATTCAAGGCGTACTCACTCCCCCGTTTCACCAACCCGGAGGCTCTCTGCGCTAAGCTTCGCCTTTACTGCTTCCCATCATAGCGTTGTTGGAATCTTATCACGAAAAAAATCGTTTGTCAACGAGACATTTTCAGCCGCTCGGCACTGTCGAGCAGCTCGGAAGCACTCTGCAGCAGCGTCGGTGTAATCTCGGCGCCACCGGTCAGCCGAGATAGCTCTCCGATGCGCTCTTTACGATCCATCGGCGTGACTCGTGTATATGTACGTCCGTCTCGCTCTTCTTTTTCCACGGTAAAATGCGTGTCGGCCATTGCTGCAATCTGCGGCAAATGCGTTACACACAGGACCTGTTTATTCTTTGCAACCGCGCAGAGTTTTTCGGCAACTTTCTGCGCAGCGCGGCCGGAAACGCCGGCGTCAACCTCGTCAAAAATCAGAGTTGCCACATTGTCCTGCTCGGCCAGCACATTTTTCATTGCAAGCATGATGCGTGCCAGCTCGCCGCCGGATGCGACCTTACTCATCGGCTTGAGTGCTTCACCGGCATTGGCCGACATCAGAAACCGCACCGCATCCATGCCATCGGCGCACAGGGCAACCGATTCGAATTCGCAGCGGAACTGCACGCGTGGCATATCCAGCTGGCAAAGCTCCGACAGGATTCTTTCCGAAAGGCTTTCTGCTGCCATCGCGCGGCTTTCATGCAGCAAACAGGCTGCTTCAGTCGCTTCCTGCAGCGCACGCTGCTCCTGCTTGTGCAGCTTTTCGAGCCGCTCATCCGAAAACTCAATCTCCTCAAGCTGACTCCTGGCCGACTCACAATACGTCAGGATCTGCTCAACATCCGTTCCGTACTTGCGGCGCAGACGATGAATCACGTCAAGACGGCTTTCAATCTGCTCGAGTTCGTTGCCTGAATATTCGAACGAATCACGCAGATCACGCAGTTCTTCTGCCAGATCGCGGGCATTATACACGAGTTCCTGCAGGCGCTCATGCAGCGTCTCAATTTGTTCGCTGTATTTTGTCATGGACGACAGCGTGCGCTCAGCCCAGCTGAGCAGATCTGCCGCGCCTTGGGAATCGTCGTCACCATACAGCGCATTGACCGAACCATCCAGTCCGGACGCAATCTTTTCTGCGTTCTGAAGCAGTTTCCTCCGGGAAGCCAGTTCTGTATCCTCTCCGGGCGTCAACTCTGCTGCGTCGATTTCTGCGATCTCATAACGCAGCCGGTCGGCAAGACGCTGTTTTTCGGTTTCATCCATCGCAAGACGGGAAATCTCGTCACGAATCGTTTGAAGCACACCAAACTTTTCCTGATACTGCACAAGCAGGTCTGCATGACCGGCAAACGCATCGAGATATTGCAGATGAGTTGATTCATCAAAGAGCTGCTGTGCATCATGCTGTCCATGAATATTGATCAGATTAATGCCGAGCTGACGAAGCGCCGTTGCGGTCACGGGTACACCGTTGACCCGGCACACGGATTTTCCGTCTGCGCGAATCTCACGGCGGATCTGAACCTCACCGTCCGTGCAGTCGATACCATACTCGTGAAACCATGGTATATCCCGGACTGCAGTAAACAAACCCATCACCCGTGCGCAGTCTGTGCCAGTTCGAATCATATCACGCGATGCACGTTCACCCAAAATGGCGCTGATCGCATCGATTACGATCGACTTACCTGCACCGGTTTCGCCTGTTAAGACATTGAAGCCGGCGTGGAAATCAATATCGGCATGCTCAATAACCGCAATATTCTCAATATGCAGCGCAGAAAGCACATTCCTTCGCCCCTTCCGATTAGTGGAACAGCTTTTTGATCTCCGCACAAAAAGCTGCTGCGGAGGTATTGTCCCGCATCACGATCAGCGCAGTATCGTCGCCTGCCAGCGTACCGACAACGGCAGGCGCCTGCATGGAATCCACAGCAGAACACGCTGCCGAAGCCAAACCGGGCAGGGTCTTGACCACGACCATATTCTGCGCATAATCATACGACGTAACACACTCACGGAAAATCGTGTTGAGCTTTGTCGAGAATGAGTTGCCACCGTCTCTGGCGATCGCCGTATAGCGATAGCCGCCGGATGCGGTCAGTTCTTTGAGCAGACGAAGCTCCTTGATATCGCGGGAAATGGTTGCCTGAGTGCTTCGAAAGCCGCGACGTTCCAGTTCCGTCAGAAGCTGCTCCTGGGTTTCAATATCCGATTCTGAAATGATCTCAAGGATCAATGCCTGGCGCTGAGATTTCATACCAAACCCTCACTTGTCACGGAATTTATTGTTGATAATCTGATAAAAGCTGGTGTTTTTAATGCGGATCAGTTTGGTCTGCTTATCCGACATGGTAACCACAACCTGATCACCGGCGTTGAGTCGAAATGCGCGGCCGCCGTCAACGGAAAGATATGCGCTCTTCCGGCCAATGCTGCCGACCTGAACTGTTACCGTTCTGCAGCCGGAAAGCACGATGGACTTTGTCTGCAGCGCGTGAGCGCAGATCGGGGTCACAATGATATTATCAGCGGAAGGCTCGACAATCGGGCCGCCCGACGACATCGAATACGCTGTCGAACCGGTGGGCGTCGATACAATCACACCGTCACCGCTCAGCCGGTACGCTTCGACGCCGTCCACCAGGACGCTCATCTGCAAAACCCGCGCAACGGCCCCCTTCGTGACAACCGCATCGTTCAGTGCAAGATCGGTGTATAGTGTTTCACCGCCGCGCTTTACCTGCGTCTGTACCATTTTTCTCATATCCAGCGTAAATTCGTCAGTCACAAGCTTTTTCAGCAGTTCCAGTTCCCCGGATTCAAGTTCGGCAATAAAGCCCATCGTACCAACATTTACGCCAAGAATCGGAACATTGGATTTCAGGGCCTGCTTACTGGCATGAAGGATCGTTCCGTCACCGCCGAAACAGATCATCGCATCACACCATTCCAGCGACGATTCAATGTTATGAAGCCGCACGTTCGAAGGAAGCTCAAAATTTCGATCAACCTCAAACGGGAGACAGATCCTTGTCTCTGCGCCGGCGCTGCGCAAAATCCGCTCGGCATACAATGCACACCGAAAACCCTTGTCCCGGTATGGATTGGGAGTTAATACAAAACGTTTCATGCCCGATTATCCTTTCAGCGTATTGTGCGCTTCAGCAACCAATGCCGAAAGATCGAAATCTTCCGGACACTGTCCGGAACGCTTCAGATGGCCAAGGAATTCAATATTGCCTTCCGGTCCTTTGACCGGAGAAAACGTCAGATCCGCAACCGAAAATCCAAGTTCATGCGCGGTCTGCATAAAGTTCTCAAGAACCTCCAGATGGACTGCCGGATCGCGCACGACACCTTTCTTGCCGACTTTTTCTTTGCCGGCTTCAAACTGCGGCTTGATCAGGCAGACGACCTGCCCTTCCGGCTTCAACAGCGCAGCAATGGCAGGCAGGACAATCCGAAGAGAAATAAACGAAACATCAACTACCGAAAGATCCAGCGGTTCACCGATCTGATCCGGTGTAACATAGCGGATGTTCGTCCGCTCCATGACGACAACTCGCGGATCATTGCGAATGGACCAGGCAAGCTGACCGTATCCAACGTCAATGGCGAAGACTTTTACCGCACCTTTCTGGAGCAGGCAGTCCGTAAAGCCGCCCGTCGAGGCACCGGAATCCGAACACACATAACCGGTCGGATCAATACCAAATCCGGCAAGTGCCTTTTCCAGTTTCAAACCGCCGCGGCTGACATATGGGCAA
This sequence comes from uncultured Oscillospiraceae bacterium, assembly GCA_964620855.1. GTDB lineage: Bacteria > Bacillota > Clostridia > Oscillospirales > Oscillospiraceae > CAKTOF01. The sequence continues at coordinate 3,183 of CAZUKJ010000075.1, read as the reverse complement.
ACCGCACCACGAACTTCAATCTCCGCGTCAACCGGAACCGTTGTTCCCGGCTTGTCCACACGCTGACCGTTTACAAACACCAGTCCGCTCATAATTGTGGCTTTGGCTTTTTCGCGGCTTTCCTGAAGTCCGCGCGTGACAAGCACGGCGTCGAGTCGTTCCTTCGCGCTCATCCGAGCACCTCCCTCACAGCGGCGATAATGCCTTCCGGATCCAGATGCAGCATCTTCCAGAGCTGCTTGACATTACCGTGCCGCACAATTCCGTCTGCCAGATTGATCTTCCGGCAAACAGCTGAAATTCCGGTTTGAAATAGTTCAGACAAAATGATCGTACCGATGCAGCCGCTCTCAGCGGTATCTTCTGCAATTACGATCCGTCCGGATCGACGTACAGAATCAACCACCTGTGTCAGGTCCAGCGGCGCAATCTGCTTCAACAGGACTACATCCGCAGAAATCCCCTCATTGGCGAGCTGCTTTGCAGCCGCAATGGCGTTACTGCTGATGATTCCGTAGGAGACGATCGTCACATCCGGTGACTCACAGCAAACAGAGACAAGCTGATCTTCCGAAAGCAAATCACCACCACGCGGATAGCGAATCGCAACCGGCCCATCCATCTCACACACCGCACTGCGGAGCATATCAGCCAACTCTGCAGTGCAGGCCGGACATAGAATCTGCATTCCCGGAACGCTTCTCAGGAATCCAACATCGAATGCCCCCTGATGTGTCTCGCCATCTTCTCCGACAAGGCCTGCCCGATCAACGCCAAAGACGACATGCAGCTTCTGCAGTGAAATATCATGAATCAACATGTCATATGCACGCTGCAAAAATGTTGAATAAATTGCAACAACCGGGATGAGCCCTTGCTTTGCCAAGCCTCCGGCCATGGTGACGGCATGGCCCTCCGCAATTCCGACATCAAAGCACCGATCTGGCAGCTGCTGTGCAAATCCACTCAGCCCGGTTCCTGGGATCATTGCGGCAGAAACCGCACAAATGCGGGAATCACGCTGCGCAAGCTCGGTCAACGTCTCGCCAAATACAGAAGAAAAGGTCTTCGATTCCGAAGCGTACTGACTGCCTGACTTTGGATCAAACGGACCAATTCCATGGAAACGGTTCGGTTCTTTCTCCGCCGGCTCATAGCCGCGGCCTTTTTGGGTCGTCACATGTACCACGACAGGGCCGGACAACTCTTTGGCAAGGGAGAGCAGATCACACAGCTTATTGACATCGTGACCATCTACCGGGCCAAGATAGGTAAACCCCATCTCTTCAAACATGGTGCTGTCGAGAACCAGGTTTCTGATGCCCTGTTTAATGCGGTGCGTAAACCGGTAAAGATACTGGCCGCCCGGAATGCTCGATGTAAATTTTCGATATGCCTTTTTCAGCCCGTAGTAGCCGGACTTCAGGCGAATTTTGGAAAGATGCGTGGAGATACCGCCTACATTGCGGGAGATGGACATCCCGTTATCATTTAAGATAACAATGAGTGGCTCACCGCTCTCACCGGCGTCATTGAGGCCTTCATATGCAAGGCCGCCCGTCAGCGCACCGTCTCCGAGGAGCGCAAGAACGCTGTAATCATCGCCCTGCATAGAGCGCGCGCGTGCCATACCAAGTGCGACGGACACCGCATTGGACGCATGGCCGGCAATAAACGCATCCGTATCGCTTTCCTTCGGTTTGGGGAATCCTGAAAGTCCGCCCAACTGGCGAAGCGAAGCGAATTGCGCAGAACGCCCGGTTAAAATCTTATGCACATAAGCCTGATGGCCTACGTCAAAGACAAGCCGGTCTTTTGCAACATCAAACACTTTGTGGATCGCAACCGTCAGTTCCACAACGCCAAGGTTCGACGCCAGATGGCCGCCGGTCTGTGATATGTGCTCGACAAGAAAATTTCTTATTTCTAAGCAAAGCGTGCGGTCCTCCTGCTCAGAAAGAGCAGAAAGATCCGCATGCGTATGAATTCGTTCTAATATGGACATTGAACTCACAACCTTATTTTGCGCGTTTGCCCTTATCTTTGCGTTTTTCCCAAAGCATTTGCACGGAACGCGGGAATGTACGGAAAAACCAGATTACCTTCGCCGCAGTGTGAATGATCTTGGTGCTCTGGCGCATGGCCAGGTTCTTACCGCAGGCCTTGCCGCCAACAGTCAGGCCGGAAACCAGCGCGCTCATCAGAAGTTTCACGATCGTTGAGAACGTCGGAGTAAAGTTCATGACAAGCACAGATGCAATAATCGCCGAAGCAGAACCGGAAATAACGCCGCAGATATCGCCGATCACATCATTGCAGATCGAACTGACGCGAGCAGCATTCCGAACCAACCGCAGCGCATCAGGCGCCTCCGGGACCTTTCTTGCTGCCATGGAATGAAACGGTTTCTCATCGGCAGACGCCACCGCCACACCAATAATATCGAACACGATACCCAGCAAAACGATAGCAAACAGAATCACAAACGAGACAACCGTTCCTGCACCGGACAGCAGTTCCGACGAAACATAGGAAAAAATCGCAGAAATAAGAACAGTAACCAAAAAGATAGAAACAATCCAGCGGACAGCACCGCCGGATCCTTTTTTCTTGTTACTTCGACCAGAAGGTTCTTCGGATCTCAAAGTAAAGTCCCTCCATATAATTTTAAAAGAAAAGCGGCGACGCAAAATGTTAATCTTACGGCTTAGGTCGGGTTGAGTTTCTCCAAAGGCTGCCCCTCGTTGCCGATCGGGTGGTTTCCCATTAAAGCCCAAGCCGAATCGTTACCAAAATCGATACCCGATTGCCACTTAGTCCGCACTGTAATCCATTCTGCGTCCATTTTTCAGACAGCCTAGGTGATTTCCACCGCAGGCACGCCGATTCTTAGCCTCTTTTGCAGTTACGGTTTCAAGAGAATATCACCCTTTCCCATGGCCATGGGCAGGTATGCATAACTCCTCTATCCCTCAACGTAACCACTCAAGGCAGGCTACTCTGCACACAGCACAATACTTGCACCGCATTGCAGGTTTAATCCTGAGCCGTACGAGGTCACTTGGAATCTGGGTTCGCATCGCCTCGCACGAGAACAGGTCTCCACGGAAAACGGGTCGGAAGTTCCATGCCATTGGAACGCGCCCGTAAACCTTAACCCCCAGCACCCACCCTAATCTGGGC
>CAZUKJ010000074.1:0-7349 GCA_964620855.1 uncultured Oscillospiraceae bacterium | reverse complement strand
ATGCTTCTCTCCCTGTATGGGGTGGCAACAATCACGCCCTCACTGGACCATGTGCAGGCTGGTACGGCGGAAAATTTGTACCGTTCGTCCTGCCGATACTTGTTTGTGCTTGGCGCGGAGGAAGGGGCGCTTCCTTCCAATCTGTCGCCGTCCGGTCCGCTGTCAGACACGGAGCGCGAAATGCTGCGAAAGCAGGATATTCCGGTGCTCAGCGGCACGGAGCATGATCTGGATTTTGCTGTTGCTTCGGTTTGGTATCTGCTTTCTTCGCCCAGTACCGGTTTGTACATGAGCTGGTGTGCGGCCGATGGGAAAGCGCCTTCATTTTTACTTTCCAGAGTTGAGACAATGCTTCCGTCAGTGCAGATTGTGCCTTGCGAAGCATATCCTACCGTTCTGCTTTCCGATGCCAGATCGGCCGGTGCGCTCCTTGCCAGAAATGACACGGCAGACGATTTGCAATCTGCGTTTGACGACTGTATTGTTTTTTCTGATGATGAGGTTCAGTCTGCGGCGGAAGAACTTGCCGAAAAGGTTGAAGGAAAAGAACACACACTTTCGATCGAGGCAGTTCGCAAACTCTATGGAGAACAGCTCTATCTGTCTGCGTCCCGCGTGGATAAGCAGAATTCCTGCCGGTTTGCGTATTTTATGGACTACGGCCTGCGCGCCAAAGAGCGGCGTCAGGCGGCGTTTGACGCGCCGTTGTTTGGCACATTTGTTCATGCGGTGCTTGAACAGACGGCCAAACGGACGATGGCGGAAGGCGGGTTCCAAGCGGTCGGGCCGGAACGGATCGGCCAGATTGCCGAAGAGGAAATTCACAATTATACGGTCGAACAGCTGCAGTCGTTTGGCGATGCCGGTGAACGAGTAAAGTATCTGTTTGAACGCAACTATCGTGAGATCTCCGGTGTGGTCGACAGCATGGTTCGGGAACTGCAGAAATCGGATTTTGTTCCGGTTCGGTTTGAACTCTCATTTGCTGATCATGGCGAGATGCCTGCTGTCACGATCCCGGGCGGGAGCATACCGGCGGAGATTTCCGGCTTTGTTGACCGTGTGGATGTGTATACGAAAGAGGGATCGATCTATGTTCGCGTAATCGACTATAAGACCGGCCGTAAGAGTTTTGACTATACCGATCTGCTGTCCGGTATTGGGCTGCAGATGCTGATTTACCTGTTTGCGCTTTGCGAGTTGGGCGACCGGATCTTTGGTGAGCAGCCAAAGCCGGCAGGCGTACTGTATATGCCGGCGCGTGAGCCGCTTGTCAGCGTCTCTGCGCGGCCGACACAAGATGAAGCAGAGAAGGAACACGCATTAAACCGCGTCAGAAAGGGTCTTGTGCTAGACGATCCTGCGATCATTCAGGCGATGGAGCATTATAATCTGCAGCCGGAATTTTTGCCGTTGAAAGAGAGCAAAAACGGCCGTACGGGTGATCTTGCAGATATGGCACAGATGGAGCAGCTTCGGAAGTTTGTCATGCAGCGCCTTCGTCGGACGGCTGATGAGATTGCTTCCGGCGAGATCGCGCCGAATCCCTATACCCGCGGATCGTCGCATGGCGCTTGTTTGTTCTGCCCGTACGCACAGGCATGCCACCTCGACAGCGTGGACGGTGCAGTGCGTTCGCTCGCGACAACAGACCGCAAACTTTTCTGGGAAAAGATCGGACAGGAGGTGGCCAACCATGGCTGAACTTCGCTTGACAGAACAGCAGTTGGCGGTTGTAACCAATCGTGACGGACAGCTGCTGGTCTCTGCCGCGGCCGGCTCAGGCAAGACAAAAGTGCTTGTTGACCGCCTGCTCGGTATGGTTTGCGACCCGCTCGATCCACAGAATCTGGATCGATTCCTGATCATTACATACACGAAGGCGGCGGCGTCTGAGCTGCGCGCAAAGATTGCCGCTGCGCTCAGTGAGCGTTTGGCAGCAGAACCGAATAACAAGCATTTGCTTCGCCAGATGAACCGGCTGTATTCTGCCAAAATCTCAACGGTACATTCTTTCTGTGCGGATCTTCTCCGTACAAATGCGGCACTGGCGCAGCTTGATCCGGAATTTCGGGTGGCAGAGGAAATGGAGTGCTCGATTCTTCGCAGCAAAGTTCTGTCGCGCATTTTGGAGACGGAATACGGGCGGATTCGTGAAAATCCGGGATTTCGGATGCTGACTGATTCGTTGGGCTACGGTCGCGATGACCGTGCACTGGAACAGATTGTGTTTAACACCTACGATACGATGCAGTGTCAGGCAGATCCGGAAGCGTGGGCGGCCCGCTGCCGGAGACAGCAGACGGAAGACTGCGATCCTGCCGATACCGTGTGGGGCGCTTATCTGACACAGACAGCACGCCGTGCGGCAGAGCAGCTGCTTCCGCAAATTTACGAGGCCATCTATCTTGCATCGGAACATGAGAAGCTTGAAAAAGCGTATCTCCCTACACTTGACGTTCTGGCAGATATGCTGCGCTCCACGGTGAGTGCGACCTGCTGGCAGGAGTTTTCAGAGATCAACAAACGAAAGATTCCCGCGTTCAAAGCGGTGCGCGGCTTTGAAGATCCGGATCTGCAGGAGCGGATTAAACTGGTACGGGACCGCGTAAAAAATACGCTCAGCCGCGTGATTTCGCCATTCGCGTCTGATCCGCAGCAGGTGACGGAGGATCTTGCACGCTCGTCGGCGGTTGTCGTTGCGCTGCTTGATTTGGTGGAACAGTTTGCCAAAGAGTTTTCCAGAGAAAAAGCCAAACGGAGAATTGTTGACTTTTCTGATCTGGAACACCGTGCGCTTGCGCTTTTAAGCAAGAGAGAGGTTGCCCACGCGGTCTCCGGGCAGTTCCGCGAGGTCATGGTTGACGAATATCAGGACACCAATGCCGTTCAGGATGCGATCTTTCGTGCTGTTTCGGGCGGCGGTGAGCATTTGTTCATGGTCGGTGATGTCAAACAGTCCATTTATCGTTTTCGCCTTGCTGATCCGTCCATTTTTCTTGAGAAATATCACCGCTTTGCGGATTTAACGGTGCCGGAGCAGGGAATTGCAAGAAAAATCCTGTTGACAAAGAATTTTCGTTCGCGGCCACAGGTGCTTGCCGCGGTGAATCATGTGTTTCGAACTGTGATGAGCGAACAGGTGGGCGATCTGGAATATACGGAAGAGGAAGCGCTGGAACCCGGCGCGGTGTTTGCGCCGCTTCCGCAGCCGCTTGTGGAGCTGCACTGCATCAACACCGGCAAGGAGGAGCTTGCGCCCGGAAAGACAGACGCGGAGGCAGAGTTTGTTGCCAACCGGATTGCAACGATGCTCCGCGAAGCTATGCAGATTTCCGATGGCCCGGATCGGACGCGTTCCGTGACGCCCGGTGATATCGTGATTCTGATGCGGTCACCGAAAAGCACTGCTGCATCGTTCGTCCGTGCGCTTACGCGGCGCGGCATCCCTGCACAGACCGATCAGAGCGGAGACATTTTGCAGACGACCGAGGTGCAGACGCTGCTTTCACTGCTGCAGCTGGTCGACAATCCGCATCAGGACATCCCGCTTGTTGCGGTGCTCAACAGCCCGGTCACCCGGATCAGCCCAAGCCTGCTTGCAGAGCTTCGCGCAGCAGACCGCAAATCCGATCTTTACACGGCCATGCGGAACTATGCACCGCAGAATGCTGAAATTGCGGATTTTTTGATGAAATTGATCGACTTGCGGGAAATGTCGGAATATTTGCCGCTTGATCAGCTGATTGATGCTGTGGTACAGCGGTTTGAACTGCAGGAGCTTTTCGGCGCGATGCCCAGTGGTGCGCAGCGCCTCGGAAATCTGCAGTCCTTCGTGGAATATGCGGCGGCATATTCTTCCGGCTCGTATCGCTTGCTGATGGATTTTTTGACACACATTTCCGGTTTGCTGGAGCAGGGGCGCGCGATCACTGCACGCTCCGGCGGCAGCGACAGTGCAGTACGGATTCTCAGTATTCACAAGTCCAAAGGTCTGGAGTATCCGGTAGTATTTCTTTGTGATCTGTCGAGAAAATTCAATCTGTCCGATTTGACGCGGCCTGTTCTGCTGGATCCTGAACTCGGCACCGGTTCGGATGTGGTGGATACGGAACTGCTGGTGCGCTATCCGTCGCTGGGCAAGCAGGCGATTGCGGCCAAAAAACGGTCGGAATCACTCTCGGAAGAACTGCGCGTGCTCTACGTTGGCATGACGCGCCCAAAGGATATGCTCATTATGACGTACAGCTCCAGGTATCTGAATACGGAGCTCGGTCGTATCGCAGCCAACACAATGTATCCTGCCGATCCGATTGCCGCAGCGGATGCCAAAAATCCGGGACAGTGGATTTTGATGGCAGCAATGTGCCGCCCGGAGGCAGAGGAACTGTTTGATCATTCGACCCGGCCGGACTGCGTCCGCTATGTAGATGGCGAAAAGTGGGTGATTCGGTATCATAATGCGTTTTCAGAGACATTGTCGCAGCCGGTTGTACTCGGCCGGTCGTCCGGCGGGCAGACAGCTGTGCAGACAAATTGGGACCCTGCTGCATTTGGCTATGTGTATCCGCATTTGAATGCGGTCGGTCTTCCCGCTAAGCTGACCGCAACGCAGATGAAAGGTCGAACGCTGGATGCGGAAGTGTCGGAAGATGCGCCGATTCCGAGAACGTTCTCGTTTGAGCCGCCGGGTAAGGGACTCAATGCAGCACAGCGCGGCAGTGCCACTCATTTGGCGATGCAGTTTTTGGATTTTGAGCGATGCATGACGGACGGCGTCGCAGCAGAGCTCGACCGACTGTGCGAGGAAGCATTTTTGACACGGGAGCAGGCAGATGCTGTGCGGTCCGACGAGATTGAACGGCTTCTGCATTCGGAATTGGGCGAGCGGGTGAGAACTGCAGCGATTTCCCGGGAAACGAAGTTCTCGATCCTTGTGGATGCCAAACGCTGTATTCCGGATGCGCCGGAAGGGGAACGAATCATGATACAAGGTGTTGCGGACTGTATTTTGCGCGACCAAGACGGTCTGACAGTCCTTGACTATAAGACTGACCGAATTTCCTCCGGCGGTGAGATGCAGCGCTCACAGCAGTACCTTGAGCAGATCCGCACCTACTGCATGGCAGTGGAAGAGCTTTACGGCCAACGACCGGTATCTTGTCTTTTGTATTTCTTTGCAACCGGTCAATGCGTGGAAATGATTGACAGGATTTAATGAAGGAAGCCTCCGAACGAGCCGTTCAGAGGCTTCCTTTTGTGTTACTTGCTCTGGTTCTGCTGCTGATTGTTCTGGTTGTTCTTCTGGTTCTGCTTCTGATTCTGCTGCTGATTGCTCTTCTGATTCTGCTTCTGGTTCTGCTTCTGGTTCTGATTGTGCTGATCCATGTGAATTGCTCCTTTGAAAAATATGCGCGGAAAAGCGGGGCCCGAATAAGAGAACATAGATTCTGAACCACAAGCTTGTCGTGGTCCAGAACTGATTCCAGCCATTCCCGACGATGCTTTGCGGCGGCCCAAGACAATTTTTGCAGTGCTGCTTGCTGTAACACAAAATAACAACGAAGTAATGCTGCAAATGGCCATGGGAAGGGACTATGGTTTCTTATGAGGACGCAGCAAATGCCGCGTGGTGCTAGTTTGTCCGCGGTGGGGCGGTTCATGCATCAGGTCTTATCCTTCGGCTTAAAGAGAAGCGCGGCCAGGAGACCAAAGAAAATGGCCGCAGTGAGACCGCCTGCGTTTGCTTTGACGCCGCCGGTCAGTGCGCCGAGCAGACCATCGGTTTGGACTGCCTCTTTCACACCTTTTGCCAGATTATATCCAAATCCAGTCAGAGGGACGGTAGCGCCCGCGCCGCCCCATTCAGCGATGGGTTCATAGATTCCCAGCGCGCCGAGAATCACGCCCGCGACCACATAGCTCGTCAGAATTCGTGCGGGGGTCAGCTTTGTCTTGTCAATCAGGATCTGACCGATCACGCATAAAATTCCGCCGGTTACAAATGCCTTTAATAGTTCCAAAACCATAATTACCTCCGATTTGCGCTGATGGAAACGGCGTGACAGATGCAGGGAATCGACTCGCCCTGCTGGGAGGAGGTCGTCGAGAGCAGTGCGCCGGTCCCGCAGAACAGAATGTTTTTGTAGGTGCTGTCTTTCAGCTTGGAAAAAAGATATCCGCAAAGCACGCTTGCGCTGCATCCGCAGCCGGAGCCGCCGGCGTGCACATCCTGCGCCTCAATATCATAGATCATTGTCCCGCAGTCGTCGTAGCGCTGCTGGATTGGCGTACCGTCTTTTCGGAACAGGTCGATGACAATCTCCTTGCCCAACGTGCCGAGGTCTCCTGTTACGATCAAATCGTAGTCCTCTGGGATGCGACTGAGATCGTTCAGGTGCGTCCGGATTGTCTCAAAAGCGGCCGGCGCCATACCGGCGCCCATGTTGTTGGCGTCTTTGATGCCTTTGTCAACGATCATGCCGGTCGTTGCCGCGGTGATATATGGGCCGTCGCCCTCTGCTTCGAGCAGAACACAGCCGGAGCCGGTCACAGTCCATTGCGCCGTTGGGGTGCGCTGACCGCCGTAGACGAGCGGAAGGCGGTACTGGCGCTCTGCTGAGGCATAGTGGGACGAGGTGAGAGCGGCTGCCCGCCGGGCATATCCGCCGTCCACTGCCATTGCGGCCAGAGACAGACTTTCCGCCATGGTAGAGCACGCACCATAAAGGCCGTAGAACGGGATCCCGGAGGCGCGCTGCGAAAACCCGGAACCGATGCACTGATTGAGCAGATCTCCTGCGAAGATGACGTCGATGTCGAGCGGCTTTCTGCCGCATTTTTTCAGCGCCCTGTCGAGTGCATGCACCTGCATCTGGCTTTCTGCCTGCTCCCAGCTGTCCTGACCGAGCATGGTATCTTCGCAGATCTCGTCAAAATATGCACGCAGCGGGCCTTGGCCCTCTTTGCGTCCAACGACTGACGCATAGGAGAAAACGGATGGCTGAGACGGGAAAACCATGCTCTGCCGCCCGCAGTGTTTGTTTATCATTTGCGTTCCACCTTTGCAGTATTCTTCCTGTAGTATGCGGGAAAATGGGAGAAGTATGTGGTGAAAGCGAAAGGCAATTCCGATGGACGAAGACGACTTAAAAAATCAGAGGGGCGGTGATCGCCCACCTGTCTGCCCCCTCTGTAAGGCACTAAGAGCCTCGCTTCGCTCGGTTGCTTAATTTACACAGCGCCTGCGGGCACTAGTGATGAGGGAGACTATAGTGCTGCACAGGCGTGTGAGCCGCCGGAAGCGATGATGATCGTCTGGGAGTGGGAACACGAAAAGATGATCCGGG